>VGRQ01000361.1 GCA_016875315.1 Deltaproteobacteria bacterium
CGGGCGCCGCGGCGCTGCATCTCGTTGAGCAAGGTGGCCATCTGGCGGGCGCCGGTGCAACCGAGCGGGTGGCCCAGCGCGATGGCGCCGCCGTTGACGTTGACCTTCGCGGGGTCGATGCCGAGCTCGCGCACGCAGTACACGGCCTGGGCCGCGAATGCCTCGTTGATCTCGAACAGGTCGATGTCACTCACCTTCAGTCCCGCGCGCTCCAGCGCCTTCGGGATCGCCGCCACCGGGCCGATCCCCATGATCTCCGGGGGCACGCCGGCCACGGCGTAGCTGCGGAGGTAGCCGAGGATGGGCCAGCCCTTCGCCCTCGCCACCTCGGCGGCGGCGATGATGGTGGCGGCGGCGCCGTCGCTCATCTGCGAGGAGGTGCCCGCCGTCACCGTGCCGTCCTGCTTGAAGGCGGTGCGCAGCTTGGCAAGGCCGTCCATCGAGGTGTCGGCACGCGGGCCCTCGTCGGTGTCGAACACCAGGTCGCGCCAGCCACTGTCGGTCATCACGCGCGTGTGTACCGGGACAATCTCGCCCTTGAACTTGCCTTCCTTCTGCGCGGCCATCGCCTTCGCATGCGAGGCCACCGCGAACTCGTCCTGCACCTGGCGCGACACGCCGAAGCGCTCCGCCACGATCTCGGCGGTGATGCCCATCGGCGTGTAGGCCTCCGGCCGCGCCGCCATCAGCGAGGGATTGGGCGAGGGCTTCTGGCCGCCCATCGCGATCTGGCTCATGCTCTCCACGCCGCCCGCGAGCACCACGTCGTTCCAGCCCGCGGCGATGTTGGCGGCGCCCTGGGCGATGGACTGGATGCCGGAGGAGCAGAAACGATTGACGGTGATGGCCGGCACGCTGTCGGGGATGCCCGCGAGGAAACTCCCGATGCGGGCCACGTTCATGCCCTGCTCGGCCTCGGGCATGGCGCAGCCCACCACCACGTCGTCGATGTCGGCCGGGTCGAGCCCCGGCACGCGCTCGATGGCGCCCTTGAGCGCCACGCCGAGGAGGTCGTCGGGCCGGGTGTCCTTCAGTGAGCCGCGCGGGGCCTTGCCGATCGCGGTGCGAACGCTGGAGATGATGGCGATTTCACGCATGGAAGGCTCCTAGTTCCGAAGGGGCTTGCCCTTCTCCAGCATGTGCTGGATCCGGGCCTGGGTTTGCGGGTTGCCACAGAGCGAGAGGAAGGCCTCCCGCTCGAGGTCGAGGATGTCTTGCTCGGTGCGCACCGCCCCCGCCGGCACGTCGCCGCCGCAGAGCACGTGGGCCACCTTCTTGCCCACCACCACGTCGTAGTCGGTGGCCTGGCCGCCCTTGTTGAACTGGTAGAGACCTAGCTCGAGGGTGGCCCGTCCCGACACGCCCGGCACCTTGATCGTCTTGCGACGCGGCGGCCGGTAGCCGCCGGCCACCAGCCCGAGCGCGGCCCGCTTGGCGCTGCCGATCACCGCCTCGGGGTCCATTTCCACGCGATCCGTCACGCGCAGGAATCGCCCGTCCTGCGCCTCGCCCGCCGACATGAAGATCTTGGCGGTGGCGATGTACTCGAACACCTTCTGCACGTAGGGGTTGGGGTCGTAGGCCACGCCCGGGGGAATGTCGCCGAGGTAGCGGAACAACATCTCCTTGCAGCCGCCCCCGGCGGGGAGCAAGCCCACGCCGACCTCCACGAGGCCGGAGTACATCTCGCCACAGGCGACGGTGGCCGCCGAGTGCATCGTCACCTCCACGCCGCCGCCGAGGGTGAGCCCCCAGGGCGCGGTGACGATGGGCTTCTTGCTGTACTTGGCGCGCATCAGGCCGTCCTGCATGCCCTTGACGGCGCCCTCGAGGCCCGCCCAGTCGCCCTGCATCGCGAACATCAGCACCATCATGATGTTGGCACCCGCGCAGAACGCGGTGCCGCCCTGCTCGTAGGCCTGGTTGCCCACCACGAGGGCCTGGTACTTGTCGGCGTCGAGCAGGTCGAGCGCCTTGCCGTACATCGGGAAAATGGCGTCGTCCAGGGCGTTCATCTTGCTGTGGAACTCGAGGCCCAGGACGCCGTCGCCGAGGTCGAGCAAGGAGGCCGAGATGTTGCTGTCGATCTCGCCGCCGCGGGCCTTGACGTCGGCCAGGGAGAGCTGGCCGGCGCTGCGCGGCACGCGGGGCGTGGACCGGTCGCGCGCGGCGAAGGTGAGGCTCCCCTCGCCGTCGCGAGCGTAGAAGCTCGATCGTCCCGAGGCGAGCATGTCTTTCACCCACGCGGGGACGACACGGCCCTCGCCCTCCATCCGGTCGACCGTGGCCTGCACGCCGAGCGCGTCCCAGGTCTGGAAGGGGCCCTGTTCCCACCGGAATCCCCAGCGCATGCCGCGGTCGATGTTCACCACGTCGTCGGCGATCTCGCCCACGCGGTTGGCGGCGTAGATCAGCGTGTCGGCGGTGACCGACCACGCGAACTGCGCGGCCACGTCGGTGCCGGCGAGGATGATCTTCGCCTTCTCGGCGGCCGTCTCCGCGTTGCGCGCGGCGCCGAGGCAGGGGAAACGCACCTTCTCCGACGGGCGATACTCCAGCGTGGCGAGGTCGAGGGCGAGGATCTCGCTCTTGCCCTCGGCGTTCTTCACCTTCTTGTAGAAGCCGGAGCCGGTCTTGTCGCCGAGGCGCTTGGCCTCGATCAGCGACGCGACGTAGGCGGGAACCACGAACCGACCGCGCTCCTCGTCGGCGGGGCAGCTGTCGTGGATGCCCTGGATCACGTGGGCGAGCGTGTCGATGCCGACCAGATCGGCGGTGCGGAACACGGCGCTGTCGGGACGGCCCATGGCCTTGCCGAACACGGCATCGACCTGCTCCACGGTGAGGCCCAGCCGCGCCATGTGGTGGAAGACCGAGCACATGCCGTAGGTGCCCACGCGGTTGGCCACGAAGGCCGGCGTGTCCTTGGCGTAGACGATGCCCTTGCCGAGCACCCGCTCGCCGAACTCTGCCACCGCCGCGCTGACCGCCGGGAGCGTGTCGGGCCCGCTCACGATCTCCAGCAACTGCATGTAGCGGACGGGGTTGAAGAAGTGGGTGATCACGAAGTGGGCGCGCATGTCGTCGGACATCGACTTCGCCATCACCGCCAGCGGGATGCCGCTGGTATTGCTCGCGACGATGCTGCCCGGCTTGCGGTTGTGGGCCACCCAGCCGAAGACCTTCTCCTTGATGGGCAACACCTCGGCCACCACCTCGATGACGAGGTCGCACTCGGCCAGGCGCGACGCGTCGGCGTCGTAGTTGCAGGCGCTGATGGAGCTCACGTCGGCGGCCCGGTAGAGCGCCGGCGGCTTGAGCTTGCCGATGTTGGCGATGCCGGCCTTGGCCAGCGCGCGGGGATCGCTCCCTTCCCTCGGGGCGATGTCGAACAACAAGCTGGGAATCCCGGCGTTGGCGAGGTGGGCGGCGATGCCCTGCCCCATCACGCCGGCCCCGAGGACAGCGACCTTCTCGATGGCCATGCGGCGCTCCTGAATGAACAATCATTCATTATCGAGGGCACCGCCCCGCTGGCAAGTCACGGTCGGTCAGGGGGCGGTGAAGCGGTCCGGCGCGCGCGCTGGTCGCGATACGGTCCCATCCGCACGGAGCCCGCGATGCGCGCGATGCAATACCCGGACTACGGGAGCGAGCCGAGGCTGGTCGATCTCCCGGTGCCCGAGGCGGCGCCCACCGAGGTGCGGGTGCGCGTGGCCTACACCAGCGTCAACCCGGTGGACTGGAAGCAGGCCTCGGGCAAGATTCGCCTGTTGATGCCCCAGCGGCGGCCGTGCGTGCCGGGGTACGACCTGTCCGGCGTGGTCGATGCTGTCGGCGAGCGAGTCAAGACCTTTACCATCGGTGATCGCGTACATATCCGCATCCCGATGTCCAGCGCCGGCGCGAACGCCGAGTACGCGGCGGTGCCCGCCGACCACGCGGCGCGCCTGCCCGACGCGATGGACCTCGTCACCGGCGCGGCCCTGCCGCTGGCGGGCATGACGGCCCTGCAGGGCCTGCGCGACGTGCTGGGCCTCGACCTCGACGGCGACAGCCGCCGCGTGCTCGTGATCGGCGCCTCGGGCGGCGTGGGCCACTTCGCGGTGCAGATCGCGGCGGCGGCCGGCGCCGAGGTGGTGGGCGTGTGCTCGGGACGGAACGCCGACCTCGTCCGCTCACTTGGATGTCGCGACGTGATCGACTATACCCAGCCCGGTTGCTGGGCCGGGGTGACGCCCTTCGACCTCGTCTACGACTGCGTGGCGGGCGACCCGGCACCCTACCTGGTGCACCTCAAGCGCGGCGGCGCCTACGCCTCGTGCATGCCGAGCGCCGCCACCTTTCTCCACGCGGCAAACCTGCTCGGCGGCAAGCGCGTGCGCCCGGTGCTGCTGCACAGCAACGCGGCCGATCTGGGCGCGCTCGACCAGCTCTTCGTGGCGGGCAAGCTCCGCGCCGTGGTCGACCGGCATTTTGGCCTCGAGGAGCTAGCCGCCGCCTGGGCTCACTCGCGTTCCGGGCGCGCCCGGGGAAAGATCATCATCGACGTCGCGACATAGTCGTCGCGCGTTGCCGGGCCCGCGCCCGGCGCGTATCCTTCGGGCATGCTCTGCCCCACGCCGCCCGACAAGCTCTGCGACGCGCAGGGGCGACCGCACTTCCTGTGGGACAATGATCTCACGCTGGAGGAGCTGCGCAGGCTGCTCGATTCCAGCGATGAGATCGAGCGAGCCTACTGGATGGGTGTCACGATGCGCCAAGCCCGGCCAGACGACGCGCTGTGCCTGATCACGGAAGCCGACATGCGACGACTGTGGCGCCACATCCAGCCCTTCCTGGGCAAGCGCCGCGAGTTCTGGGCGTGGTACCTCGCGGCACGGGCGTAGTCGTGCAGTCTCGCCTCTCGCCCATCCAACTCCGTGTCATCGACGTCCTCGCTGGGTTCGAGCCACGGTGGACGCTCACCGGCGGCGGCGCGCTCGCAGGGTTCCACCTTGGCCATCGAGACACGCGGGATCTCGACCTCTTCTTCCATGGCCGACGAACGCTCGACCACGTCCCCACGGCGGCCGACGGCACCCTGCGCGCCGCGGGCCTCGACGTGCGCGTCGACCAGTCCTTCCCCGGGTTTGCGCGGTTCATTGTCTCCGATGGCGTGGAGAGCACCAAGCTCGATCTCGTCGCGGAGGCGGTCCCGAGTCTCATCCCTCCCAGCGAACTCGCGCCGGGCGTTTTCGTCGACGACCCACAGGAGATCCTCGCCAACAAGCTGGGCGCGATCCTCGGGCGCTCGGAGCTGCGCGACTTGCTCGACGTGAAGGCGCTTGTGGAGGCGGGCCATAACCTCGACCGAGCGATCCACGACGCCGCGCAGAAGGACGGCGGCATGAGTCCGCCCACGCTCGCGTGGTTGCTCGACCAAATGCCGATCGAACGCATGGCGCGGGGCCACCGGCTCGACCCCGCCCCGCTGACGGCCTTCCGCGACCAGCTCGTGAAAAAGCTGCTCTCGTAGTTATTCTTCCAGCACCTTGACGTTGCCGTTCTCGTCGACCTTCAGCGCCACCGGCTCGTCGCGGAAGGGCGTCTGGACGTCGGTGGTGGCCTTGAGATCCACCTTGATCTTCTCGCCGCCGGCCGCCGCGGCGATCGCGTCGATGGCGTCGAGGTAATCGACGGCGAAGGGCAACGACAGCCGCTTGGTGGTAGCGCCCTCC
>VGRQ01000362.1 GCA_016875315.1 Deltaproteobacteria bacterium
GGCGGTGGCCTTGTCGGCAGCGGCCTTGTCTGCCGTCGCCTTGTCAGCGGCAGCCTTGTCGGCAGCGGCCTTGTCTGCCGTCGCCTTGTCAGCGGCAGCCTTGTCGGCAGCGGCCTTGTCTGCCGTCGCCTTGTCAGCGGCAGCCTTGTCGGCAGCGGCCTTGTCAGCGGCGGCCTTCTCGGCTGCGGCCTTCTCGGCAGCGGCCTTGTCGGCGGCAGCCTTGTCGGCGGCAGCCTTGTCGGCAGCGGCCTTCTCGGCAGCGGCCATGGCATCGGCCTCGGCCTTGGCCTTGGCGTCGGCCTTCGCCTTCGCCTCGGCTTCCTTGGCGGCCTTCGCCGCAGCCGCGGCGGCGGCCTTCTCCGCCTTCTTGTCGACCTTGGGGGGCTTGCCGGTGGTGGCCGACACGTAGGTGCCGCCGGTGCAGAGCACCGTGTAGTCGGCCGGTGCCTGGCCGTAGTCGTACCAGGAACCCACGAAATTGCCGTCGCCGCAGCGGAGCTGCACGAGGTGGCGGCCCGCGGCGAGCATGTCGTCCATCGTCAGCCGCTTGCCGTCGATGAATATCAGGGCGTCGCCGGTGTCGTCGGGGATGCCCGTGGCGAACTGGTCGTAATTGCGCACCTCGCCGCGCAAGGCGTAGAGCACGTCTTGCCCGTCGACCTCGGGGAGCAACTCCTTGTCGGGCTCGAACTGCGGCGCGATGACCAGCACCTTTCGCCACCAGTTCAGCGCCGCGTTGTCCTTGTCGCCGGCTCGCCACTCGATCAAGCCCCGGTAGAACGGCAGGTTGGCGATGTCTTGCTCGGCGAGCGGCGATGACGAGGTGGGCGCCGCGGCCTCGGCGGCGGTGAGCAGGGTCTTGGCGGTCTTGTAGTCGCCCGCCACCAGCGCGGTGCGCGCTTGCTGCATGATCGCGACGTAGCCAAAGTCCTGGGCGCCAGCAGCGGCGACGAGCGCGAGGACTATCGGCATTCACCCTTCTCCCAGTTGCCGCCCTTGAGCGTGTACTGGCAGGTCTTATCGGCATCGATGGCGAAGTCCGTGAGCTGGGAGCCGCCGCTGGGTCCCTTGACCTTTGCCCTGACGCGACCCGGCTCCACGTCGCGGACGCGCAGGTTCATCGAGCCGTCCCATTCCTGGCGGAAGCCCGCGCTGCTGCTGAGCACCACCTCGATCGCGCCCTCGGGAATCCGCAGCAGCGCGCCGCCCTTTCCCTTCTGGTTGGGCGACCAGTCCATGTCGGGCGCCCCCTTCGGGAGGTTTGCGGCAGGCGTGTTGGTCATGGCGTTGTCGGACGAGGTCGTCGACACCGCCGCGCCCGGGCCGAGCAGGAAGAACCAGCCGGCGGCGGCGGCGGTGAGTCCAAGCCCGCCGACAACAACCAGCGCGGCCAGGATCTTCCCCAGTCCGCCGCCTCCCGAGGACTCTTCCTCGGCCTGGCGCCGCTCGGTGGGTCGCGACGTGGTAGAGGCGAGCGTGGGCGCGCTAGTGGCGCCGCTGACGCTGCCGTTGGGGCGCGGCCGCGGCGCGGATTTCGTCGCTGCCGGTGCCGGGTGCGAGCCGCTGCGCTCCGATGGCACCTCGGCCACCGAGCCCCCGGAGTTCGGCTGGCCCGGCATCACGCTGGTGACGCGCGGCGGCGAGGGGGGCGAGGCGTAGGCCGCCGGCACCGACACCCCCACGTCGGGGCGGCTGCCGGGGAGGTCGACCGGTGGCTCGGCCAGCTCCGGCGGCGGGCGGAACTCCTCGTCTTCCGGGGACACGGTGGTCGTGACGTTGGGAATCGGTCCCGTGGTGTCGCTTCGGCGGGTCTCGTGGACGCCGCTGATGTCTTCGCTCAGCGTCTGGCCGGTGTAGGGATCGTTCGGGTCCTGGGCGGGAGCCATCGCCTCGTAAATCTTCTTGACGGTGTCGCGACCGAACTTGGCAATCCCGGCGTCGTTCGCCTGGCCGGCGAGCTGCTCCATCAGCTCCATGCACTCCTGGGCCGAGGGCCGTGCCGTGGGCTCGTAGGCGAGCATGCCGCGCAGCGCGTCGAGCGTGCCCGTTCGGACCTGCGCCGACATTCCCGCGCACTCGAGCGCCTCGATCCGCGCCGCGATGGTGGGCTCGAAGCGCTCCTGGCGCAGCGGGATCTTGCCGAAGCTGTCGAGCGTCAACAGCTCATAGAGCGTGATGCCAAGGCTGAAGATGTCGCCGCTGGGGGCGTCTTGCTCGCCCAGCATGCGCTCCGGCGCCATGTAAGCCTGCGAGCCGAAGGAGAGGAGCTGCGTCTTGGCCTCGCGGTTGTCGAAGGAGGCGCGCGCAGTGCCGAAGTCCAGTACTTTCACCTCGCCATCGACGGTGATCATCGCGTTCGAAGGCTTGATGTCGCGATGGATGACCGCGAGGGGCTCGGTGGCGCCGAGGGGCACGTCGGTGTAGGCCGCGTCGAGCGCTCGGGCGATGGCGAAGATCGCCTCGAAGATCGCCTTGCTCGGGATTCGTTTGTCTTGTTCCTTCAGGGCGACGCTCACCGCCTTGAGGTCGATGCCCTTCAGGTACTCCATGACGACGGCCACCTGGCCGTTGATCTTGGTGAGCGACTCCACCCGCACGATGTTGGGGTGGCGCAGCTTGCCAAGCAGCCGAGCCTCGTCGCGCGAGCGCATGACGATCTCGTCGTTGGTGGTCCAGGTGCCGTGGAGCAGCTTGATCGCGACGATCGAGCTGAAGTTCTCGCCGGTCTGCAGCTCGGCGAGGTACACCTTTCCGAACCCGCCCTGGGCGAGCTCCTTGATGAACTTGAAGCGGCGACGAGGTTCCACGGTCAGCGGACGCCGCGCACTATATCGCTGGCGCTCACTCCGTGCGGCACATGCCCCCCTCGCCGTTGGTTGCCTCGAGCACCAGGTGCATCACCGCCGCGTAGCGAACGACCTTGCTCTCGACGCTGTCGTACTTCTTCTTCACGCTCTCCCAGGACCAGTTGTTCCAGAGGCTCGTGCCCCAGGGCGCGTCGCCCTTGATCGCGGTCTCCGTCTGCGCGGCCAGCACCGCGGCGAAGCCCATGCGAGTGGCGTCGTCTTGCCGGGCCTCGATGAACTCGATCTGCTGCACCATGGTGGAGATACGGGCCTTTGCCGCCCACTCCTGCTCGTCGAAGGTGTTCATTCCGGCCGGGTCGCGCACCCGCAGCTCGCCCTGCTTCTCCTCGACCAGGAACGCGAACGCGGCGTAGCGGCTCGGCAGTTGCGGCGAGCGGCCACAGAAGGCGTTCTCGAGGGGGCCGATGTCCTCGGTGTTGTCGAGCAGGAAGCGGATCTGGTCTTTCTCGCCCTGCCCCAGGTGGAGCCGTTGCTCCAGCGCGCCCATCTCCGCCAGGGCGGCGCCGGCCTGCGTGGAGTCGAAGCCCATGGCCTTGAGGTTCGCCGGCCGCGCCGAGGAGATGTACTGCAGGTTCGCCAGCCGGTCGACGGGCGCTGCCTCGGCCCTCGCCTTGGCCGGACCCGGCTCGATTTCCTCCGCCACGAGCATGGCCACGTTCGCGCCGCAGAGCACGATCAGGAAGACGATGCCAGCGACGAGGCGCCCCGTCATCCGCCGCTCGCGTGGGCGGCTACTTCCTCGGGCGAGGGCACCTTGATCGCCTGGCAGTACCCGTCGCCCGCCACCAGCTTCCGATAGTCGGCAAAGGCCGCGTTGCTACCATAGTTCTTCCCGTAGTAGCAGGCGGCGAGCAGGTGCTGGGCGATGACGTAGGGCACGTAGGTCTGGGTGACGTTCGGCAGGTAACTCCCGCAAGTGGCGTTGATGTTCTCCGCGTTGAGCGGGTCCATGTCGGACTTCGAGGCACACTTGATGTTCTGGCCGATGAAGTCGGGCGCCCGTGTCTTGCCGGTTTCCTTCAGGTAGCGCTTGTAGGCGCGCGCCACGTTGGTACGCGAGACAGCGCCGTTGCTGCGGTACTTGCTGTCATCGTAGCCGGCATTGTGGGTGGCGACGAGCATCTGCACCATCGCGCCGCTGGCGCGGAACTCGGGATCGTTCCAGCCGTCAAGGAAGTTGCGGAGGGCGGCGTCGGTGGCCTTGGCGGCGTCGGTGCGCTCGTCCACGTCGCACGACGAGATCTGGCACTTGGCGTCGGCCACGTACTCGGCGTTGCGGATCGCGTTGATCGGCAGCGCCTTCTCGGTGGGCTTCCAGGGGATGCTGCTGCCCCGCATGTGACAACCCTCGACGCGCAGGCCGTTTCGATACGCGATCTCCGGTTGGAATTGCCAGAGGCCCATCGCGCAGAGCATGACGTCTTTCGCGACGGGGTTGTAGCCCGACTCCTGGTAGGGGATTCCCGCCAGCACCTCGGGCATCTTCGCCGCCCGGAGCTTCGTGAGCACCATGGCGTAGGTGTCGCGCGAGCGGTCGAGCTTGCCCCAGAACTTCCAGCCGCGGATGTACATCTGCTCGGCGCGGGTGGTCCACTCGAGGAGCTGCGGGTCGGCCTTCTCGGGGGCCTTGAGCGAGGGGTCGCCCGCGAGCTCGGCGTTGGTGGCCGACACGAAGGCGACGAAGCCGTTGCCGGTGTTGGCCTTCAGGTTGGCGTTGACGGTGGTCTCGGCGAACACGTCGCCGTAGTCGTAGTAGTCCTGGCCGGGGTCGGAGGGACCGAGCTGCTCCACGTCGCGTTGCAGGGCGATCACCGCGATGAGGCCCACGCCGGAGCAGGTCATCAACACCATCAGCCCCACGATCGGCACGAACCACAGCGGGATGCGCTTGGCGATGTCGAGCGTCTGCACTTGCGACTTCGCCTCGATGCCCACGCTCGGATCGGCCTCGGCCGCCTCGGACAACAACGCCTGCTGCGTCCACACGCCGAGCCGGCGGCACTCGACGAAGGTGAAGGTGGCGCCGCGCCCAGGCGGGCCGAGGTGCACGGCGCAGCCCTCGGACAGGAAGGTGGGCACGCGCAGGGGCTGGATCTCCCCCCAGTCCACGTTCTCGTGCGGCGCCATCCGCACCTGGTTGGGGCCCACCGGTGCGATCTGCACGGTGCCGCCCTGGTAGGCGCTGATCACGGCGTGGCGGTCGTCGAGCGCGCGGTAACCATCGAGCTTGAGCCCGTTCGGACCCGGCGAGGAGCCGATGCGCACCACCGGACCGCGCATCACGATGTCGCCCTGCCACTGCAACGGGCCGTTGAGGAAGCGGACGACGACGTCCCACCGCTCCTGGCTCAAGCCTTCACCTTCCGGAGCGTCACCACGCTCGAGGGCGTGTAGGCGTGGTCGGCGAGCACGTGGAAGGGGTCTAGACCCACGCCGTCGAGCGCGAGGGCGTAGGCGCCAGCAGGGAGATCGAGCTGCAGTCCGATGGCATCGACGAGCGACACCACCGGCACCGCCGTGCCCAGCGCCAGCCGCATGGACCCGGCCCCCTCGACCTCCACGCGGGCGAACAGGGTGTCGTTCGCGACGAAGTGGAAGGTGTAGGTTTCCTCGTCGTCGAGTTCCTCCAGCCGCATGTCGACCGGCAGGGGACCGAGCTCGGGACCGATGCGCCACCAGCCGGCCACCCGGCCCTCGGGGGTGGTGCGCAGGGGAACCACCTGCCCGATGAGCATGTGCGCGGCCTCGGCCAGCGAGGTCTCGCCCGGCAGTCGGCGGCGGGTGCCCCGTTGACCCGGCGCCCGCGCGAAGCGGACCGCCACCGGCTCGCCCCGGCTGCGGGACTCGATGG
>VGRQ01000363.1 GCA_016875315.1 Deltaproteobacteria bacterium
GATCCACGTGCGCCGCGAAGTGGCTCGCCACGCGGTCGTAGATCGCCTGCTTGGCCACGTCGAAGGGGGGTCGCCCGGCCATCGCGCGGAGGTCGAGGTCGGGGCGGGCCTCGGCCAGCATCGCGGCGAGGGCGGCGGGCTGGTCGAACAGGCCGTGAAGGTAGGTGCCCCAGCATCGCCCGTCGGCCGAGACGGCGCCGTCGTCCTCCATCACCTCGCCCTCGGGTCGCGACAGGATGGTGACCGGAGCGACCCCGGAGTGGCGGACGGTCCGCCCGTGGTGGATCTCGTAGCCCCGCAGCGCGACCTGTCCCCAGCGCCCGTGGGACGGGCCCACCCGCTTGTCCGCCTCGAACAGCGTACACACGTCGAGCAGATCGAGGCCCCGGGTGGCGCCGGGCACCCCCTCCACGCCGAGCGGATCGGCCACCTCGCGCCCGAGCATCTGGTAGCCGCCGCACACGCCGATGATGCGACGGTCCTCCCAGTCCCGCAGGGCCTGGGCCCAGCCGCTTCGCCAGAGGTGGTCGAGGTCGCCGCGGGTGTTGCGCGATCCTGCGAGCACCACGAGATCGTAGCCCGCGAGCGCGCGCGGTCGCGACAGCCAATCAACCTCGATCTCGGGGTGCAGTTCCAGCGGGGCGAAGTCGGTGAAGTTCGCCATGTGCGGGGCCAGGGGGATGGCGATGCGGACACGTTCAGGGTGTCGCGACAGTGGCACGGGCGGGTCGACCCGCGCGCCCGGCGGCAGGGCATCCTCCGACTCCACGTTGAGGCTCCGGTCCCAGGGCAAGACGCCGAGGACCGGCACGCCGGTGGTGGACTCGATCCAGCGGGCACCGTCGTCGAAGAGCGCCCGGTCGCCGCGGAAACGGTTGACGATCACGCCCTTGATGAGCGACCGGTCCCGGGCGTCGAGCACCGCGAGCGTGCCGACCACCTGCGCGAACACCCCGCCGCGGTCGATGTCGGCCACGAGGATCGTCGGCAGGCCGGCGTGATGGGCCACGTCGAGATTGGTGAAGTCGCGGGCGCGGAGGTTCACCTCGGCACAGGATCCCGCGCCCTCGGCTACGATCACCGGGTAGCGCGCGCGCAGCCGGTCGAGCGCCGCCATCGCCTCGCGGCGCAGGGCCGAGGTGTCGCGGAAATAGGCCATCGCGTCGTGGGTGCCGATGGGTCGACCGTTGAGGATCACCGCGGCACTTTTCTCGCTCATCGGCTTGATGAGCACCGGGTTCATGTCGGGATGGGGATCCACCCGCGCCGCCTCGGCCTGGACCACCTGGGCGCGGGCCATCTCGTGCCCCGAGCGGGTGACACCGGCGTTGTTGCTCATGTTCTGCGCCTTGAAGGGCGCGACCGCGAGCCCGCGGTCGGCGAGCAGGCGACAGATCGCGGTGGCGACGAAGCTCTTGCCGACATCCGAGCCGGTGCCGGCGACCAGGCAGCCGTTCATTCAGGGCGCGAGTAGCCCGGCGGACCGCGCCGCGTCGGTGAAGCCGGGTACCTCGGCGAACCAGGGGCGGGGCGGCACCACCTGTCCCGCGTCGTCGAGCGGCTGCTTCTCCACGTGCAGGTGAACCTTGCCTTTCTCCACGAGGTAGCCGGAGAAGGGCTTGCCGTCGTCGCGGCCCACGCCCTGGATGTAGCGGTGCTTGCCGCCGGAGAGCGACACCGCCAGCGCCGGGCTCTGGGTCCAGCCCACGAGCAGGGCCGGCTTGCCCTTCTTCCCCGGCGCCGTCGAGAGGTCGAAGGCCACGAACAACAGCTCGCCCACGTGCGGGTCGAAGGCGCCGAGGCGGGACTGGTAGGTCACGGCGATATCGAGGAGGCCAGCGTTGTCGCGGGCGCTCACCGTGCCCACGGTGGCGCCCTTCGCCGTCGCCTCCTCGCGCAGCTTTGCGAGCGCGGCGCGCAGGCTGTCCACGCAGGCCCTGGCGCTGGCACAACCGTCGAGGTCGTCGCGCGTCACCGCGTTGTAGGTGAGCGTGCCCTGCGCGCTGTCGCGACCCAGGTCGAGATCGGCGTCGAGCGTGGCACGGTCGAAACAGGCCACGAGCAAGAGGCAGGGGAGGTAGCGCATCGGCAGAGCATAGGCGGTGCGCGTCAGCGTCGCGTCACGGGCGTGTCGCTATCCGTCCCAGCGCAGCTTCACCCGGATGTGCGCGTCGGTGGGGCTGCGCGCGAGCGCCACCACGGCGTTCTGGTTGATGGTCACCCCAAACTCCACCTCCATCGTCACCGGCGGGGGCTTGCCCGCCGAGGAGAGGCCCTCGCCCAGCCGCTCGGCGGCGGCGCGGATGACCTTCACCGCGCTCTCCAGCACGCGGTCGGGGTGGCCGCTGGCGCCGGCGGCGTTCTTGTCCACCCCCCCTTGCGACTCGCAGTCGATCAGCAGGGTGAAACGGTCGTCGATTCGCGACTCGAGCAGCATGGAAACTCCGGGCCGTGGTACTAAGCGCGCGCCATGTCCGACGCACCTGCCCCCGACGCGCCCTGGTGGACTCTCCGCTTCGAGGCCCTGTCCGCACTCGATCCCGCCTTCAACGAGCCGGTCGACGATCGGGCGGAGCAGGAGGTGGAGTTCATCCAGCGCCTGGCGGGGAGCCCGGCGGGGGCGCGAGTGGTCGACATCGGTTGCGGCGGTGGTCGTCACGCAATCCTGCTCGCCGAGCAGGGTCACAACGTGGTGGGCGTCGATCTCTCGCCGCGCATCCTGCGCGTGGCGCGGCAGCGCTGGGAGGCTCGGAACGCCAGCAAGCCCGGGCCGGTGTGGATGCCGGGCGACATGCGGTGGCTCCCGGCCGGCGGCCCCTACGACCTCGCGCTCTTGATGGACGGCGCCTTCGGCATGTTCGACGACGACGCCGAGCACCTGCGCGCGCTCGGCAGCATCGCCGACCAGCTGCGTCCCGGCGGTCGCATCGTGGCGGTGACGATGAACCCCTACCACTGGTCGGGCAAGTCGCGCGCGGTCCACGTGCCCCCCGGGGTCATCGCCGACGACATCGACGTGATCCGGAGCTACCGCTTCGAGGCCGCCCGCGGGCGCATCGAGGACAAGGCGGTGGTCTTCAAGAAGGGGGTCCGCCACGAGCCGCCGCCGCAGTCGCTGCGCGCGTGGACGCCGGTGGAGCTGGTGTCGCTGTTTCGTGCCGCGGGCTTCCACCAGGTGCGCGTACACGGCACCGAGGGCTGGTCGGTGCCCGACGAGCCCCTGCCCGTGCACCCCACCGAGAGCGTGTACCTCTGGACCGTGGCAAGCTTGTAGCGATGCTCGCGCTCCTGCTCTTCGCCTGCGACGGGGGCGAGGCCACCTACCCGAAGGACACCGGCCACCCCGCCGACAGCTCGTCGCCCGACAGCGAGGACTCGTCGAAGGACAGCTCAGTGGATTCAGGTCGCGACACGAGCGACACCGGCGACAGCACCGACACCGATTCCAGCGTCATCGAGGAGACCGGCGACACCGGCGACAGCGCCGACACCGGGGAAGTGGTCGCGGGCCCGGCGGTGATCCTCTTCATCGGCGACGGCATGGGATTCGAGCACGTCGAGGGCGGCGGCGTGTACCTCACCGGCGCGGCGGGCTCGTTGACGATGGAGACGCTGCCCTTCCAGGGACGGCTCCGCACCGCGTCGCTCTCGGGTTTGACCGACAGCGCCGCCTCGTCCACGGCCTACGCCACCGGCAGCAAGACGTTCAACGGCATGCTCGGGCTCGACCGCGACGGGCTCGAGATCGAGAACCTCGGCGAGCGCGCTCGGTCGCTGGGCATGTCGGTGGGACTGGTGACGACCGACGACCTCACCGGCGCCACGCCCTCGGCCCAGTGGGTACACGTGGAGGATCGCGGCGACAGCGAGGTGATCGCCGAGGCCTACCTCGCCGACATGCCGGATCTCGCCTTCGGCGGCGGATACCTCGCCTTCGAAGACCTGCTCTCCTCCGCGTCGGTCAACCTCCTGCGCACGTCTTCCGACCTCGCGGCGGCGGCCTACGACGGGCGCCCGCTCCTGGGCCTGTTTGCCGACGACACCTTCCCCTACGTGGCGCAGGGCTACGACGCCGACCAGCCCACCCTCGCCGAGATGACCGAGGCCGCGCTCGGCTGGCTGGAGGGCGACCCCGACGGCTTCTTCCTGCTCGTCGAGGGGGCCCGCATCGACCACGCCAGCCACGGCAACGACGAGAACTCGGTGTACGACGAGGTGGTGGCCTTCGACGAGGCGATCGCCGTCGCGATGAGATGGGCCGCCTCCCGCGACGCGACCCTCGTGGTCACCGCCGACCACGAGTGCGGCGGCCTCTCCGTCGGATCCACCGGTACTCCCGGCGTGGTGCCGCCCACCGAGTGGCGATGGGGCAAGCACACCAACGCCGACGTGCCGGTGTTCGCCACCGGCACGCTGGCCACGGCGCTCGACGGCGTCCGGGAAGACCAGCTCTGGGTCCACGAGGTGCTCGCCGCCGCGATCGACGGTGCCACCAGCGTCACCGCGCCGACCGTGCCCACCCTGGTCGATGGCTACACCGACGACCTCGGCGCGCAGGTGACGGTCCAGTCGCAGGCCACCAGCTTTGGCGCCGGCTACAACCAGCTCGACGGCTTGCGCGTGACCGCCGACGCCGACGGCCTCTACGTGGGCGTGGATGGGGTGTTCGAGCGCGGCAACAACACCGCCGTGGTGCTCCTCGACCTCGACTACGGGTCGTCCACCGGGTGGGGCGCGGGCACGTCTCTCGGCGACATGATCGGCGAGGTCGACGCGGCGATCACCACGCTCGACATCAGCGTGAGCGCCAGCGGGGTGGGCTTCGACGCGGTGTCGGCCTCCCTCGGCGCCCAGGAGTGCGAGCAGGGGCTGTTGACCGAGGAGGCGGGCCTTCGCGGCCTGTCGGGCGACGTGGGCCGCCCGGAAGACTTCGCCTGGTGGGACATGATCTCCAACTTCGACGATGGCAACATCGCCGACGGGAGCGCCTCGGCCGACGCGGGCAGCACCGGGCTCACCGAGAACGGGTGGGAGATGCTGTTGCCCTGGGGCTCGCTCTACCCCTCGGGCATCCCCGCTTCCGGCGCCACGGTGGCGCTGGTGGTGCTCCTCGCCGACGACGACGGCAGCTACATCAGCAACCAGGCGCTCCCGCCGTTGAGCTCGGCCACCGAGCCCGGCAACGACGCGGTGAGCATCGAGTCGGTGGTCACCATCAGCATCGACGCCACGGGCGCGGTCACGACGGCGGCGGCGGTGGTGCCCTGACGGTTGTCAGGGCTTCGACAGCGAGAGTCGGCGTAGAACCGTTGGCACGCGGCTTGCTCCCGGCGAGGCCATGCGCCAGCACGTGGTCGGTTGGGCTGCCGAGGGGCAGCTCCTGTTTCGAACCTGGGCCGAGGGCCTCGCGCTCTTCTTCACGTTCGCAAGGCACTTCCCGGAACTGGAGGCGCTCTGCGCGATGCCGCACCATGCCCACGTGCTGGGCGAGTGGGACGATGTCGAGGAGCGACTGGTGTCGGCGCAGTCCGCGTACACCCGCTGGCGCAACGCCCGGCGGGGGGAGCGCGGGGCGGCCTGGGGGCGTCACCCGGAGATCAGCCGGGTGGTGGACGACCTCCACGCCCGCCGCACCGTCCGCTACATCCACCTCAACCCGGTGCGCGACCACCTCGTGGGTTGCCCGCTCGCATGGCCGCTATCG
>VGRQ01000364.1 GCA_016875315.1 Deltaproteobacteria bacterium
CGGCGAGGCTGGTCTCCGCGCCCTCGGGACCCACCGCCGAGAGGCCGAGTTGCACGCCGGGGAGGGGCCGATCGCGGGCGTCGAGCACCCGGGCGACCACCGCGCCCAGCGCATTGCCGCACACCTCGACGCGGTGGGGCGCGCCCGAGCCGGGGGGCCGGTCCCAGGTGGCGAGCAGCTCGTCGCCACCCTGCGGCGCCGCGTCGCGACCGTCATACTCGGCGCGGATGGCGTCGGAGAGGAGTCGCGTCGCGAGTCGCCCGCGGGCGGCGCTCAGCTTGACGGCCTCGGGCGACAGCCGCTCGCCGAGCGCGTCGGACAGCGTCACCTGCACCTCCGCGAGCGGGAAGTCGGTGGAGAGCACCTCGGGGTACACCCGCAGGCCGATGGCGGCGGGCACCGGCGCGTCCATGGGCACCCGCAGCGTCGTCGACACCTCGCCGAGCGAGCAGCTCACGCCCACGTCGCTGAGCCCCGGCGCTGGCACCACCGACCACGCCCAGCTCGCCCCGCCGATCCCCTCCGCCGCGTGTACCAGCGCGCCGGCGCGGCAGGCCGGGGCCTCGGCCAGCGCGTGGCCCCGGCTGTCCCAGAGCCCGAGGAACAGGCCAC
This sequence comes from Deltaproteobacteria bacterium, assembly GCA_016875315.1. Lineage (GTDB taxonomy): Bacteria > Myxococcota_A > UBA796 > UBA796 > SXON01 > SXON01. Next base: position 613 of record VGRQ01000364.1, read on the forward strand.
CCCGGCGCGGGATTGCCGCCAGCGTGGGTCGCGACACGCTGGGGATGGGGTTGGCGAGGCGCTGGGTGTTGCCGAGGTCGTCGGCCACGGCCAGCTCGTAGGCAGTCTCGCCCGGGTAGGCGTCGAAGCTCACCGCAGCGGCCCCGGAGGCATCGGCGACGAAGGGGCCGTAGTTGCGGCCGCTCACCCGAATTTGCAGCCGCGAGCCGGGCTCGGCCGTCACCGTGCCGCCGTGCCGCGCCCGCAGGCGGACCGCCGCCCAGGACGGCGCGAGCCCCGGGAGTCGCTGGTCGAGCACGCCCACCGCCACGATTCGCGCCATGCGCTCCGGCCCCGGGCTCACCCGCACGAGAAGTCCCTCGGCAACACGCTCGACGCCGCTCACGAAGCCCTCGGAAACCACAATCTCAACTTCCGACGGCGCGGGTGGGTTCGGCCCGGTGAACAACACTTCGAAAGGCTGGCCGGCCTGCACCACGGGGCTCTCCGGCTCGGCCACCAGCGTAGGTGCAGGTCGCGACCGCACGCTAATCGGCAGCGCCAGCGTGGCGCGGGCGCCCTCGGTGAGCTCGAGTCGTGCCGGCCCAGGCTCGCTGGGCGCCCGCCACAGCACCACCGTCTCGCCGCTGGCGTCGCGACTCGGGGTGCCCGCGAGGCTGCCGGCGCTGACCCGGAAACTCGCCCCGCCGAGGGTCCCGGCTCGCACCCGTAGCTCGGCGATCTCGCCCGGGAAGGGCATCCCCCCGGGCGCGTAGACCACCGGCCAGTCGTCGGCCAGCGCGAGAGTCGCGGCGATCAGGAACACGCGCGCTGGAAGCTATCCCCGCGGCCCGGCGACCAGGGGGCCCGGCCCGCTACGGCTTCTCGGTCCAGACGGTGTCGCCCTTGCGGGACTGCAGCATGAGGTGGCCGAACACGGCGCTCCACACCGCCACCAGCCAGTTGCCCACGCCCGGGAGCAGCACCACGAAGCAGAGCATGATGCCGCCGCCGCCGATGCACACCAGGGGGAGGAGCACGAAGTTGTACATCATCGAACCGGAGTGCATGGACAGGGCTCCTGCGGCGCCGGCAGGCTAACGCGACGCCCGGGGAAGCACCATGCCCGAGTTGCCCGAGGTGGAGACCTGCCGCCGCGCCCTCGACCGGTGGACGCGCGGGAGGCGGGTCGACCGCGTCGAGTTCCTCGACGGGCGCTCGGTGCGCGATCGTCGCGAGGACCGCCCTTCCACGGGCAGCGAGGCGGCGGCGCGGCGCGTCCGAGAGCTGGTGACGCGCCAGTCCCCCGTCGCCACGCAGCGCCACGGCAAGCGCCTCTTGTGGACCTGGCCCGGGGGCTGCCTGCTCCTGCACCTCGGGATGACCGGGAAATGGACCCGTCTCCCCTCGCCTTTCGAAAAACTGCGGCTCCACCTCGACGACGGCAGCATCGTCCGCTTCGCCGATCCCCGGCTGCTCGGCGGCGTGGTGCCGTGCTCGCACGCCGAGGGCCCGCGCTGGCTGTCCGAGGGCCTCGGGCCCGACGCGTGGACCGAACCGCTCCCCCGGCTCAGCGGCTCGCGGCCGATCAAGGTGGCGCTGATGGACCAGGCCCGCGTGGCCGGCCTCGGAAACCTCCACGCCGCCGAGGCGCTGTGGCGCGCCGGGATCGACCCTCGTTGCCCGTCGAACGAGGTATCGTCGCGACACGATGCGCTCGCCGAGGGGGTGCGCGAGCAGCTCCGTCTCGCCCTCGACGAGCTCGGCAGCAACGACGAGATCACCTACGTGGAAGAGGCGGGCGCCGCCAACCCCTTCCCGGTGTACCAGCGCGCGGGCGAGCCCTGCGGGCGTTGCGGCACGCGGATCGCGCGCATGATGCAGGCAGGGCGCTCCACCTACTGGTGCCCCGGCTGCCAGCGCTAGGCCAGGCATAGGTCTTTCGCCCGATACCGGCTGACCGAAGGCACGAGTATTCACCCGGCATGCTCGTGCTCCTGCTCGCGTGCCAGCCCAGCGAGGGTCGCGACAGCGCGACGATCACCGACTCCGAGAGCATCGACAGCGGCGGCACCGACAGCGGTGCCGACGACGGGCTCCCCACCGACTTCGCGCCCTGCGGCGAGGCCGACGCGCGAGTGACATACACCCTGCTCGAGACCGACTCTGCCCGCTACGCCGAGCTCGACCAGGTGGTCGAGACCTGGGAGCTGAGGCTCACTTGCGACGGCGCCGAGTACCAGTACCCGCTCGGCGGCACGCTCACTTTCCGGGTGATCCGCCCCGCCGCGCCCGACCCCACCGTGCCCCGCCCCCTGGCGCTGATGTTCCACCCCGGCACCGTCGACGTCGACACCGAGGAGTACCCGGAGGGGGTGTACGGCGGCGCCTGCGCCGACGACCACGGCCCGGAGCGCGTTGACCACTACCTGGACATGTCCGCCTTCACGCCCTACTTCGTGCACCGGGGCGGGGTGGTCGCCATCCCGGTCAACAGCTTCTGCGACCTGTGGATGGGCCTCGGACCCACCGATCCCGTCGACACCAAGCACGGCGGCGCCATGCTGGCGAAGCTCGTGTCGGACTGGATGGTCTACATCCAGGACGACGTCGCCATCGACGAGTCGCACATCGTGGTGTACGGCGCCCGCTTCGCCGAGGTGGGCGGCAGCCTCTACACCACGATGTTCCCCGAGGTCGACGTGTTCGTCCCGGCGGGCGGGCCGAGCGACATGGTGCGCTACTACGAGGAGGAGGGCTACTGCCAGTGGGAGCCCGAGCGCTGCACCGACACGACGAGCCACATCTGGGGCGGCCCGCCCCACGACGAGGACGGGAGCGAGAGCGCCTACTACCCACGCTATCGCGACAGCAGTCCCACCCTGGCGGTCAACGCCGATCGCTACGCCCTGCCCATCCTGCACCTCTACAACCGGGAAGATCTCGTCTCGCCGCTGGTGCAGCACGACGACCTGGGGCCTGCCCTCGCCACGAAGCTCGATCCCCTCGGCATCCGCTGGGCGGAGCACGACTTCAACAACATCGACCTGCCTCACGACGGCGTCCACAACAGCCCGGCCACGGGCTGGCTGGCGACCTGGTTCATCAACGACTTCGACGTGGCCACCGTGGAGGGCGAGGAGCGCGCCGCCATCGGCGACGTGGGGGTGGCTGGCCGCTCGAACCTCGGCGACGGCGCTCCGAGCGGCGCCGCCATCCTCGCGGCCGCGGCCGCCGACGGTCCCGGCACCATGTTCAGGGCCAACGCGCCCTTCGCCACGTCGGCCGGGCAGGAGCTCCGCGTCGCCTTCCTGATGAAGACCGGGCACGGCACCGGTGCCGCCGCGCGCCTGGTGCTCACCGAGGACGACGCCGAGATCGTCGCGATCGACCTCGCCCCGAGCGACCTCGTCGACGCGACGGTGGGAGATGGCATCGCCGGCTTCGTACAGAACTGGGACACCACCACGCTGAGCGCCACCTCGAGCGGCGGCCAGCTGGGCGCGAGGGTCGATGTCTACGGCACCGCCGACGTGGAGCTCGACCTCGTCCTGTTCGGCGCGCGGTGATCCCGCTCCTGCTCGCCTGCGCGGGCGACGGCGACAAGGCCCCGGAGGCCTGGGACGACCCGCCGGGCCTCGCCGCGGGCGACATCGTCACCTGCGCGGAGCCGTCGCGTCGCGACGCTGCCCCGATGGATCTCGTCGAGCTTCCCGACTGGCCCGAGGTGGTGGCGCCTCGGCCTCACGGCGGCGTGGTGGCCGACGACCTCGACGCCGACGGCGAGATCGACCTGTTCGTCCCCGACGTCCACGGCGGGATCCTCTACATCGGCGACGGCCAGGGCGGCTTCGTGGACGAGAGCGCCGCGCGGCTGCCGAACACCGGCTCGGCGGCGTGGGCGGCCAGCGCGGCGGACGCCGACGGCGACGGCGACCTGGACCTCTTCGTCGGCGCCAACGCCTACGACGACGAGGGCGTCGCGGGCGAGCAATCGCTCTGGCTGAACGACGGCACGGGTCACTTCAGCACCGGCCCGGCGCTGCTCCCGGGCCGGGTGGTGTCGGCTCGCGGCGGCGCCTGGGCCGACTTCGATGGCGACGGTTTCCTCGACCTGTACGTGGCCACCTACGACGGCGACGGCGCGGTCGACGAGGAGAGCCCCGAGGGCCTGCCCCCCGCTCCCGACTTCCTGCTCCACGGCCTCGGCGACGGGACATTCGAAGACCAGAGTTTCTTGCTGGGCAGCCCGGCCGATGGCTACACCTACGTGGGCGCGTGGAGCGACCTCGACGGCGACGGCTGGCCCGACCTCTACGCGCTCAACGACTTCGGTGACGACGTCGAACCCAACCAGGTGTTCCGCAACATGGGACCGGGGGGCGACTTCGGCTTCATCCAGGACGAGGCGAGCGTGCTGGCCGCCCCCATGCGCGGCATGGGCCTCGGGCAGGGCGACGTCAACGGCGACGGCCACATCGACCTGCTGGTCGCCGACTACGGGCGCGTGTGGCTCTACCTCTACGACGGCGAGAACGACTACTTCGACGCCGCGAGCGCGCTCGGGCTCCTGCCCGACACCGAGGCGGGGCAGGTGGTGGCCTGGGGCTCGACGCTGGTCGACCTCGACAACGACGGGCTGCTCGACGCCTTCGTCAACTTCGGGCAGCTGACCGTGGGCGAGGTGGAGGGTACCCCCAAGGTCGAGCGCGACGCGCTCTGGCTCGGGCGGCGCGCCGGCTGCCCGGGGACGGCCCCCTGCTTTGGCGACGACGTTGCCCCCGCCTGGGGCCTCGACGACCCGAGCTTCCAGCGCGGCGTGGTCACCGCCGACATCAACCACGACGGCTACCTCGATGTCGTCACCCGCGACCTCCACGGCCCCACCAGCGTGTACCTGAGCCGCTGCGGCACCAGATCGTGGCTGGGCGTCCGCGTGCGCGGCGAGGGCGGCAACCTCGCCGCCATCGGGGCGCGCGTGGAGATCGATCTCGACGGCCACCGGCAGGTTCGCTGGATCGAGTCCGGCTCCACCGGTCTCGCCGGCTCCTCGCCTGCCGTGGCGCACTTCGGGCTGGGCCAGGCCGAGCGGGTCGACGTGCTGACCA
>VGRQ01000365.1 GCA_016875315.1 Deltaproteobacteria bacterium
GGCGGCGCCGGCGCCGCCCACGAGGATGTCGCGACGGGTGAGGCTCATCGGCGCAAGACCTCCGGGGCGAGGAACAACAGCGCGTAGGCGGTGGCGCGGTCGCCCGCCCGCTCGACCATCCGCAGCCGATCCGGCGCGAGCCGGGGGCCGAGACTGGCGAGCGCGCCGTCCCAGGCCTCGCGATCGAGCCGCGACAGGCGTCGCGACATGGCCTGGGCCAGCTCCACGCGGCGCAAGACCTGCTCCGGTCCCGACCACGCCGCCTGGTCGTCGGGCCAGCCTTCCGGCGAGTCGGCGCCCCAGGTGGGCTGGCCGAGCAAGCGCATCGCCGCGAGCCAGGGCGTGTTGCCCCCCTTGCGCCGGTCGCCGTCGCCGGCGCTGTCGGGTCGCCCGCGTCCGAGAGCGCCGTCGTCGTCAATCCACGTCGCGAGCCCGGTGGCCCGGCCCACCGCCACCAGCCAGTCGTCGGGCGTGGTGAACACGGGCGAGAGCGACCAGGCCGCGTCGAGGCCCACCAGCGTGCGCGCGAGCGCGGCAAGGTTGCCGCCCGTGGCCAGGAAGTTGGCCTCGAGCAGCCCCAGCGAGGGCGCGTCGACCACGCCGAAGTGCCGGCCGAGGCGGCGGGCCACGTTGCGTGCCGTGGAGGGATGGCGCGCGAGGTCGCGCAGTGCCCGCTCCCCCTCGGCAAGGCCACCGCTGTACTTCTTTCCCAGGATGGTGAAGGTGCCCGGCTGGTGGCGCTCCTCGGCGAAGAGGAAGCCCGCGCCGCGCGTGCCGGGCTTGTCGAAGGTCCAGCCGGTCAACAGGCCGGCCAGCGCACGCACGTCGTCCTGCGTGTAGTCCCCGTCGGCCCCGAGGGTGTGAAGCTCCAGGATCTCGCGGGCGAGGTTCTCGTTGAGTCCGGTGCTGTCTTGCGGCACGCGGAAGCGGCGACGACCGCTCCCCGACAGCGCCCGCGAGGCGGGGCCCACCGACCGCTGCTGGTCGAGGTAGAGGATCATCGCCGGGTGCTTGGAACTGGCCAGCAACAAGTCGGCGAAGTTGCCGAGGCACCGCGCGCGGACGACCTCGCGCTCGAAGGGGCCCACCAGCCCGAAGGTGGTGACCGCGCGCACCGACACGGTGAAGTGGTTCGCCCAGTGACGCACCCAGCGCTCCGCGAAGGGCTGTCGCGACAAGAGCGCCGCCTTCGCCCGCGCGGCCACCTCGCGCAGGTACCACTGTCCACCCACGCTCTTGGAGCCGTCCTTCCCCACGCGGGCCCACTCGCGGATGAAGTCGGCCGACGAGGGCAGGCCATCGAGCGCCGTGCTCTGCGGGGCCAGCGACCCCAGTTGCTCCAGCAACCAGTCCCGGGGATCGCGGATGGCCTCGGCATCGCCGGGGCGGGCCCCGAGGCCGAAACGCGCGAGGGCCTGTTGGGTGGAGATCATGGGCTCTCGCTGCATTGGACCACGGTCGCCGCGCTCCCGGGGGACAGACGCGCAGCGGGAGACGGGGATTCACACGGGGTAGGGCGCCACATGCGCGACACCGCCGCCCATCACCTCGTCACCCGCGTGCCCACGGCGCAACCGCTGGAGCGCGCGGGCGAGATGCGGTCGCGACTCGTTGGCAACTGGGAGAGCGCCGAGGCGGTCTACCTCGTCGACGATGGCACCTGGGTGGGGACGGTACCGCTGCGCGCCCTGCTCGCCGCAGGCGACGACGTCCCCCTCGCGTCGATTGCCCTGCACCAGCCCCCGCGCGCCCACCCCGACGAGGCCCAGGAGCGCGTGGCCCACCGCGCGCTGCGGCACGGGGTGCACGAGATCCCGGTGGTCGACCACGACGGGCGACTGGTGGGGGTCGTCCCCGGGCGAGCGCTGCTGCGCGTGCTGCGCGAGGAGCACGTCGCCGACCTCCACCGCATGGCCGGCATCGCGCGGGAGGGGCACGAGGCCGACATCGACGAGCCCCCGGCGCGGCGCTTGCAGCACCGGCTACCGTGGCTGGTCGTGGGCCTGCTCGGCAGCCTGGGAGCGGCGGGCGTGATGGGGCGCTTCGAAGCCGAGCTCGACGCCAACGTGGCGGTGGCCTACTTCGTGCCCGCCATCGTGTACCTCGCGGATGCGGTGGGCACGCAGACCGAGACCATCTCGGTGCGAGCCCTCTCCCTGGGGCGCACGCCCGTGAGCCGCATGCTGCCGCGAGAGGTCGCGACCGGCATCTTGCTCGGGGCGTCGCTCGCGGCGCTCATCGTCCCGGCGGTGTGGTTGTTCTGGGGCAACCTGCACCTCGCCCTGGCCGTTGCCAGCGCCGTGCTGGTCGCCTGCGCGATCGCCACCTCGGTGGGCCTGTTGTTTCCCTGGGCCCTCCACCGCCTGGGGCGCGACCCCGCCCTCGGCTCGGGTCCGCTCGCCACGATCATCCAGGACGTGCTGTCGCTGCTCGTGTACTTTGGATGCGTGGAGTTATTTCTCTAGCGCCCAGGACCTCACAGCGGGGGCACTTCGCCGGGTGGCATCGCCACCAGCCCGCTCGCCCATGCCGTCCAGGCCCCGCCGCTGTCGGGACCGGCCAGCGGGTCGTAGGCGGGGGCGCTGGAGCCCGCGAGCGCCCGCAACCGGGTATCAGCCTCCACCCGCACGAAGGGCGTGTCGGAGGCGCACAGGGCGGCGAGCGCCCGCAGCCCCGCGACGTCCCCTCCCCGCGCGGCCACCACGGCGGCGTCGAGCCGGGCGAAGTCGTCCTGCGCGGCCTCGGCCGGCGCCTCCGAGGTGGTTGGCAACGGCGCCTCCGCGGGGTGGTCGTGGTCGTCGCCCTCCTCGTGATGCTCGGCGTGGTCGTGATCCGCGCTCGCGGGGATGGCGGCACTGCCGCCGAGCACCACCGCCACCGCGAGGGCACCGGCGCCGATCCCCGCCAGCGCGCGCGAACCGTGGGCACGGAGCGCGTACACCGCGAGCGCAATGGCGAGCGCCCCCCCGAAGAAGGCCACGATCACCGGCCCGGGCGGGTGCTCGTAGCTCACCGACACCCCCGCCACCGACACCGCGAGCCCTAGCGTCCACGCCGCGATCAGTCGCAACCGCACGCCGCGGAAGAACAGGCGCGCGACCACCGCCGGGATCACGAGGTAGCTGAACACCAGCAGCACGCCGCTCGCCGACACGATGGCCGCGAGCGCCAGCCCGAAGCTCAGGTAGAAGAACACGTCCCACGCGGCGATGTTCATGCCCTCGGCGCGGGCGTCCTCGGGCGCGAAGGTCACCCGGAGCGTGTGTCGCGACACGAGCGCATGCACGACGCCCACGGCGGCGCACACCCCCGCGAGAACGGCCACCTCGCGCGGCTGGATCCACACCAGGTTGCCGACGAGCAGGTGCTCGATCTTCTCGCCGCCGTGCGGGTCGGCGGCGAAGTGTACCAGCAGGATGCCAAGCGCCGCGCTCACCGCGTAGGCGATGCCGATGATCGCCTCCTGCGGCACGCGCGCCTCGAAGACACGCGCCGCGGAAAACGCGATGGCGCCCACGAAGGAGAAGCACAGCGCGATGCCGAAGGCCACGTGCCCCTCGGGCTCGTGGCCGAGGTACACCGCCCAGGTGGTGCCGAGCGCCGCCACCTGGGCGAGCGCGAGATCGACGAAGATGACGCCGCGCTCGAGCACGTGCAGCCCGAACCAGCCGAGGGTGAGGACGATCACCGCGCACGCGAGGATCGGCAGGATCATCCAGTCCATCAGAGGAAGGCCTTGATGAGGCTGTCGATGAAGCCCAGGTAGTCCTTGGCCTCGGCTGTGCCGCCCACGTCGCCCGGCGTCAACGCCACGCGACCGCCCACCGACTGGGCGAGGAGCGTGGGCACCTTGACGTCGTAGTAGCTCGTGACCTCCACGACCTTGGCACCCTCGCGTTTCATCACCGCCACGAGCTCGTCGCGATGCGCCGCCGTGGGGGGGATCCCGGGACGATCTTCCACGTAGCCCACCACCTTCAGCCCAAATCGGTTGACGAAGTAGGCCCAGGCCGCGTGGTAGAGCACCACCGGCTTGCCCCGGAGCGGCGCGGCCGTGGCCTTCCAGCCGCCGAGGCGCGAGGAGAGGCCCTTGCTCGCGAGGAAACTCTCCAGCTTCCCGGCCTGGTCGAGCTTCATGAGCGTGTCGCCGCCCATGTAGCCGACGAGGTCGGCGCCGTAGAGTCGCTCTTGCACCAGCTTCCGGAAGGCCTTGGCGTTGGCGGTGTAGGTGGCCGCGTTGGCGGGATCGACCCGGCCGAGGCCGAGGGCGATGTTGTCGGCGGCGGCGATGGCGTTGAGCGGGTCTTTCCACACGTGGGGGTTGCCCTCGGGGTGGAGGTCGCCCTTGGCCCGGGTGAGGTCGGTCGGCACCTCGAGTCGCGACATGCCGGTGGTGGCCAGCACGTAGCCCGACTGTCCCGGGCGGATCTTTGGGTTGCCGGCGCTGTCGAGCAGGCGCTCCGACCAGATCTCGAGGTTCAGCCCGTTCTCGACGTAGAGGTCGGCCGTGGCGACCTTCGACATCAAAGCCGGCGTGGGCGACAGCACGTGGGGGTCGTCGGTGCCGCGCGCGAGGGTGGTGACGGTGGCCGACGGCGCCACCCGGTGCGCGAGGTCGCCCAGGTAGGGCAGAGTGCAAACCACCTGCAAGGCGTGGGCGTGGCTCACGAGAGCCAGGAGGAAGGCGATCATCGGTTCACCCACCACGGTTCGACCGGGTGCGAGCCCCACACGAAGGTGAGCTGCGCGAGGCCGGTCCCGCTGCCCGACTCGGGGGCGTAGCCGCCGCCGAGCCGCACGCGCAGGAACTCGCTGGTGTAGTACGAGACGAAGATGTTGTGGATGAGCTCGTCGCCCACATCCTCTCGGAATCCCACGTAAATCATTCGGCTGGGCTGCAGCTGTACCGCGCCGTAGCCAGCCAGCTCGCCGTCCTGGCCCCGGAAGACCTCGCCCACCAGCACCACGCTGCGGCGCGACCCGTCGCGCCACTTTAGCGTGAAGTCGGCCCCCGCCAGCGGCGCCGCGCTGGCACCGTCGCCCACGTCGGCAAGGGCGCTGGCGCCGAGGGCCACGTCGACGGAGCCCGCGCCGACGAAGAACTCCGCGCGGCCAAGCGTGGACAGGTTCGCTCGCTCGTTGGCCTCGTCGAAGCTGGCGCCGCCGAAGGCGCCGCCGGTGAGGGTCAGGGCGGCGGGCCCGAGCGGTAGGATCCAGCCGAGGCTCATGCCGGCGTCGTTGAGCCCCTCCTCGCCGATGACCTCGATGGCGGGCGGCACGTCGGTCCAGGGCAGGTCGTGCGGGTGGGTGCGGTTGACGATGCCGAAGGGCATCTTGAACTTCCCCGCCCGCATCGACAGCCGAGCCGGGAGGGCGACGAGATCGATGTACGCCTCCTCGGGCTCCGCGCCGATGCCCTCGGGCTCGCCCCCGTCGATCGGGGGCGCCTCTTGCTCGAAAGCGACGACGGCCGCCGCCTTGGCGAAAGGGTCGACGTCGGCGCGAAACTCCAGCTCCAGGCTGCGCAGGTACACGGTGGATCCCGGGGCCACGCCGTCGTCGCCCAGGCCGAGCTGGCCGACCATGTCACCGAAGGCGGTAATCCCGGGATTAAGCGCGTTGAAAGATGCACGAGCCGGAGGCCCGGGAGGCGCGGGCGGCACGCTGGCCGCAGCCGCGGCCTCGCGCAAGAGCGCGTC
>VGRQ01000366.1 GCA_016875315.1 Deltaproteobacteria bacterium
CAAGGGCAAGGAGCTCATCACCGGCAAGACCCACATGCCCACGCCCACGAAGATGGTGTGGGTGAGCAACGGCAACTCGCTCATCGGCAACTGCAAGGGCCACTACGATCTCGTCGCGAACACGCTCCCCAAGCAGGACATGGTGATCGTGAGCGACTGGTGGTGGACAGCCTCCTGCGAGCACGCCGACATCGTGCTGGCGGTCGATAGCTGGGCCGAGCTCAAGTACCCGGACGCGTCGATCAGCGTCACCAACCCCTTCCTCTACATCTTCCCGCGCACCCCGCTCCCGAGAATTCACCAGACACAGGGCGACATCGAGACCGGGCTGGGCGTGGGGCGCGCGATGGCGAAGCTCACCGGCGACAAGCGTTTCGAGGACGCCTGGAAGTTCGTGACCGAGGGCAAGGCCGAGGCCTACCTCCAGCGTATCTTCAACGCCTCCAACATGATGCGCGGCATCGACGTCATCGACGCCGAGGACAAGGCCAAGAAGGGCATCCCGGTGCTCATGCAGTCGCGCACCTACCCCAAGTACGTGGGCTACGAGCAGGCCTACGAGGACCGTCCCTGGTACACCAAGACCGGGCGGCTCGAGTTCTACCGCGACGAGAGAGAGTTCCGCGAGGCCGGGGAAAACCTCCCGGTGTTCCGCGAGCCGGTCGATGCCACCTTCCACGAGCCCAACGTCATCGTCGGCAAGGCACACCCGGCGATCAAGCCCAAGACGCCCGAGGAGTACGGCAGTCGCACCGACGATCTTCGCGTGGAGGAACGGCAAGTCCGCAACGTGGTGAAGCCCTGGGCGGAGGTGGCCAAGACCATCCACCCGCTCACCGCCGCCGACCCGGCCTACAAGTTCATCTTCCACAGCCCGAAATACCGGCACGGCACGCACACCACGCCCGTGGATACCGACATCGTGGCCATCTGGTTCGGCCCCTTCGGCGACATGATGCGCCACGACAAGCGCACGCCCTACATCACCGAGGGCTACGTGGAGGTACACCCCGACGACGCGATCGCGCTGGGCATCGCCGACGGCGACTACGTGTGGATCGACGCCGACCCGGAAGATCGGCCCTTCAAGGGATGGAAAAACCGTCCGGAAGAAATGAAGTACTCGCGGCTGCTCTGCCGCCTCCGGTACTACCCGGGCACGCCGCGGGGGATCACCCGCATGTTCTACAACATGTACGGCGCCACGCCCGGCACCGTCCGCGGCGCCGCGGAAGACCCGAACGGCCTCGCTCGCAACCCGGACACCGGCTACCAGTCCATGTTCCGCTCCGGCAGCCACCAGAGCGCCACCCGCGCCTGGCTCAAGCCCACGCTGATGACTGACTCCATGATCCGCAAGGACACGGCGGGCCAGACGATCGGCCAGGGCTTCGAACCCGACGTGCACTGCACCGTTGGGGCGCCGCGAGAGTCCTTCGTCCGGATCACCAAGGCCGAGGGCGGCGGCATGGACGGGAAGGGCACCTGGCGGCCGGTGGAGCTCGGCATCACGCCGCGCGCCGAGAGCCCCGCGATGAAGAAGTTCCTCTCCGGCAGCTACACCAAGGTCAAGTAGGGGGTTCCCATGGCAGACGTTCGCAACTGGCAACTCAATCGCGACATGGCCTACCCCTACGAGGGGCACCGGCCCGACCGGCAGATTGCCTACATCTTCGACACCAACAAGTGCATCGCCTGCCAGACCTGCTCCATCGCGTGCAAGACCACGTGGACCAGCGGCAAGGGACAGGAGCACATCTTCTACAACAACGTGGAAACCAAGCCCTACGGGTTCTACCCGCAGGCATGGGACGTGAAGCTGCTCGACATGCTGGGCAGCAACGAGTGGAAGAAGGAGGTGTACGCCGGCAAGACCATCTTCGAGGCGGCGCCGGAGGGCGAGCGCGTGCTCGGCTGGTTGCCCCACGAGGAGGACTACGCCGCGCCCAACATCGGCGAGGACGTGGTGGCGGGGCAGGTCGACGGGGGCGCCTTCTTCCAGGGCATCCACCAGGCCTGGATGTTCTACCTCGCCCGCATCTGTAACCACTGCACCTACCCGGGCTGCCTGTCGGCCTGCCCGCGCAAGGCCATCTACAAGCGCCCGGAAGACGGCATCGTGCTCATCGACGAGAGCCGCTGCCGCGGCTACCGCGAGTGCCTCAAGGCGTGTCCCTACAAGAAGATCTTCTACAACATGATCACCCGCACCAGCGAGAAGTGCATCGGTTGTTACCCGCTCATCGAGAAGGGCGAGCAGCCGCGCTGCGTGCAGACCTGCATCGGCAAGATCCGCCTCCAGGGCTTCCTGTCGAAGCCGGGCGAGGAAAAAGCCGACAACCCCATCGACTACCTCGTCCGGATCAAGAAGATCGCCCTGCCGCTCTACCCCCAGTACGGCACCGAGCCCAACGTGTACTACATCCCGCCGGTTCACGTGCCGCGGGAGTTCCTCGGCCAGATGTACGGGCCCGGCGTCGAGTCCGCCATCAAGACCTACCGCTCCGCGCCCAACGACAAGGAGCTGCTCGCCGCGCTCCTCTGCTTCGGCAACACGCCGCGCACGCTCCACCGCTTCCGCGCCGACAAGGACGAGGCCGTGGGTTTTGACGGCACCGGCGCCGAGGTGCTGCGCGTGCCCTTCACCGAGCCCTTCTTCGCTCGCGACTTCTTCGATGGGAAGCACGAGGCCTACCGCCACAACATCCCGTGAGGACATCCCCATGCTGATTCTCACCACCGCCGCGCTCGCCGCGAGCCTCCAGGCCACGAAGGTGGCCGCCGTGCCCGTCAAGAACCCCTACGACGCCCAGTGGGACAAGGCCGCTGCCGTCGACGTGCCGCTGATGGCGCAGCAAGTCACCTACCCCAAGAACGCGGCGCCCAGCATCAGCGGCGTGAAGGTCCGGGCGCTCGCCGACGAGGACTGGGTGGCGATCCGGGTGGAGTGGCAAGACCCATCGATGAACAATCGCGTGGAAACCGACGAGTTCACCGACGGCGTGGCCGTCCAGCTCCCCCTGGGCGACCCGGCCACCGCCAACCCGATGATGGGCCAGAAGGGCGCACCCACCTACATCGTGAACTGGAAGGCGAGCTGGCAGTCCGACGTGGAACACGGGCACGCCGACGTGCAGGACTACCACCCCGGTTTCTACACCGACGCCTACCCCTTCGCCACGGGCGAGGCGCCCTACCCGGTGCAGGAGAGCTTCGAGACCTCCGACGCGCGGCGCTACCTCGTGGCCACCAGCGCCGGGAACCCGATGAGCGTGCTCCAGCGCCGCTGGCCGGTTGAAGAACTGCTCGCCGAGGGCTTCGGCACGCTCGCCAGCCACCGCCTGCAAGACGCCGAGGGCTGGGGCGCCTACAAGGACGGCAAGTGGACGGTGGTGGTGGCCGTCCCGCGCACCACCAACGACCCGTCCAACCCCGGGCTGGTGCCCGGCACCAAGACGAAAGTGGGCTTTGCCGTGTGGGACGGCGGCAAGGAGAACGTGGGCGGGCGCAAGCACTGGTCGATGTTCACCGACCTCGAGGTGCTGTGATGCACGCCATCGAGCGCGCCGAGGGCTACCGGCTCCTCGCCGCTGGCCTCCGCTACCCGAGCGACCCCGATCTCGCCGGCCTCTTCGCCGAGATGGCCGAGGCTCCCGGCGATCTGCGCGCCTTCGCCGACCTCGCGCCGCTGGTGGATGGCGATCTTCCCGGCGAGTACAACCGCCTCTTCGCCACCAGCGTGGCGGTGTCGCCCTACCAGTCGTCGTACGTCCGGGTAGACAAGGGCGCCACCGTGGGCCAGCTCGCGGCGCTCTACGGTGCCTTTGGCGTGAAGGCCGGCGCTGGGGAACACGAGATCCCCGACCACGCCGGGGTCGAGGCCGAGTTCATGGCGATGCTGGCGCTCATGGAGGGCCTCGCCGAGGGCGAGGGGCGGACCGACGACCACGCCGCGATCTCCCGCGCCCGCGAGGTGTTTGCCCGCGAGCACATGGGACGCTGGTTCGTCCGCTTCGGCACCACCCTCACCGAGCGCGCCGAGCACCCATTCTACACGCGGCTGGGCCAGCTCGCGGCGGCGTGGATGGCCGCCGACATGGACGACCACGGGTGGAACGCCGAGCCCTCGCTGGAGCCCTTGCCCGACGACGGCGGCGAGATCGTCTGCCCGGTGGGGGCGCGGTAGGCGGCGGGGGCGGCCGAGCGGCGTCACGAGGAGCACCAGCTAGGCGCAACAGGATGGCTGCAAGCCGCGGCGATCACCGGGGTCGAGGGTGGTAAGTCGAACATCGAGGCTCGACTGTCGGCACTCGACGCTCGACTGTCGGGGCTCGACTGTCGGGACTCGACGCTCGACTTCGCCTCCTCCGGCCCGCTCGGAGCTGCGCGCGGCGCCCCTCGGCAAGCGAGGGCGCCGTGCTCGCTTCCGAGCGGCCCTCCGGAGGCTGCGATGGAGTACCACTTCGATCACGAGAATCTAGATGTCTACAAACTCGCGCTCGAGGTAGCGAGGGGCTGCGCGGGGCTCCGCATCCCGCCGGGGCGCTCCCAGCTGCGCGATCAGCTGCAGCGTGCCGCCGACTCCGTGGTGCTCAACATTGCCGAGGGGCGCGCGCGCGGCGGGGACGCGGGGCGCAATCACTACCGCATCGCGTCGGGCTCGGCGGCCGAGGCGTGTGCCGCTCTGGATCTCGTGGGGTCGCCGGAGGCGGCCGTCGAGCAGCCGAAGCTCCGCCGGGTCGGGGCCATGCTACGAGGGCTCGCGCGGTAGCAGCGTCCGCGCGAAAGGGGCGCGCGGCGCGCCCGGAGCGTTCGGTGTGCGGTCGAGCCGTCCGACGGGTCCTCGCCGACCTACCCCGCCAACTCCACCCCGGCCGACCGGGCCGCGGCGGCGAGACGGGCATCGAGCGTGGCGAGAGGAAGGTGCTCGGCGAGCGCCAGCTCCAGGTAACTCGCGTCGTAGGCAGCCAGGCCGTGGGCACGCGCGAGGAGGCGGACATCCCGCAGCGTCCGCGCCTCGCCCACCTCGGCCACCCGCACCGGGATCGCCAGCGCGAGCTCCGCCGCGCGGCTGGCCTGGGCCTCCGTCACCCGGCCGCGGCGCTCGGCCACGACCAGCGCGTTGGCCACCTCCGCCGCCCAGATGGCGGGTACCCGGGCGAGCCCACCGTCGAGCCGCGCCATCATCCGCTCGGCCGCCTCCCCCTCGTCGCCGAGGAGCCACGCCACCACTACCGAGGCATCGAGCACCAGTGTCACGAGCGCCCCTCCTCGATCCAGCTCTCGATCTCCTCGCCCGTGGCGCGCACGCCGAGCCGGAGCGCCCGTGCCTCGGCGAGCGCCTCGCGCATCGAGAGGGCCGCCGGGGGGCCCGCCCGGCGTAGCTCCGCCACCGGGCGACCATGGCGGGTAATCGTCACCACGTCGCCTCGCTCGACGGCGTCGAGCAACTCGGAGAGGCGGGTCTTGGCATCGAAAGCGCCGACGGTGATCATTTCAACTAGCCTGCGACTAGATTACGCGCGGGCCGGCCCCCTGTCAACCGCCCCGCCGCCTCGCTAGATTGCCGGCCGTGCCCCGCCGCGCCCTCGTCGCCGTCGAGCCCGCCCACGCGGTCGTGCGCGTGGGCGACGAAGACCGTCGCGACAGCCGCACCGAGGGCGCGTGGAAGGCGGTGGAGCGGCTCTACG
>VGRQ01000367.1 GCA_016875315.1 Deltaproteobacteria bacterium
CCTCCACGCGGTTCTTCAGGAAGCCGAAGTAGTCTTCGACCGCGAGCAGCGCCTTCTCCGGCTCCTCCACCGCCCAGGTGACCACGGCGCCGATCTCGATGGGACGCCCTCCGGCCTCGTTCACCTTGAGGTGGGGGGTCTCGAAGGTCTGGGTGCGCAGGGAGAGCTTACGTTGGGCCAGGAAGGGGTTGAAGTAGTGGAATCCATCGCGGGTGTAGGTGCCCGAGTAGGAGCCGAAGAACAGGCCGATCACCGCCTGGTTGGGCTCGAGGATGGTGAAGCCCTTGAGCCCGTAGAGCCAGCCGAGCGCGCAGAGGCCGGTGCCAAACACGCCGATCACGCCGAGGATCGGCTCGAACTGCACCATCCCGGCGGAGAAGATGCCACCGGCGCCCACGCCGAGGCCGAGCAGCAGGTAGAACGGCAACACCAGCAAGCCGGGGAGGCGGACGATGCGACGCGGTTCGATCTCGAGCTGGGCCATTGACAGAGCCTATGCCCGCAGCGCCCGCGCGGCGAACTCGGGGAACACGCCCACGAGCGGGTAGCCGAGCGCGGGCAAGAGGCCAGGTTGCTCTAGTCGGGCGCGCAGCACGAGGCGCCAGGGCTCGCCGTCTTCCAGGGTGACGTCGATGGCCGGCCCGCCGAGCTCTTGCCACAGGCGATCGAGCGTGGCGGCGAGGACGGTGGCGGTTTCCTCGTGCACGCTGTTGGCCACGAAGTGGGCCGTGCCCTGCCGCGGCAGGATCCACGTCTCGAAGGCGGCGCGCGGCGCCCACGCGGCGAGGGCCACCGTGGCCTCGCCCACGTGAACCACGCGCGCCCCGTCGGCCAGCTCCGCGTCGCGCCATCGGGCCGCTGCCGAGGGCGGGAGGTCGAAGGGAAAGGCCAGCAGTTGCCAGGCGCCGTGACCCAGCGGGGTTGCCAGCTGCGCCAGCGCAAAGCCACGCAGGCGGCTGTCACGACGCAAGTTGACCATGCGCTCGGCGGCGAGGCGGAGGGCGTCGCCCTGTCCCTCGCCGTGGGGGCCGAGGATCAACTCGTGGGCGCCCACCGCGTCGCGTCGCACCGCGAGACCGGGCATCGGCGCGGCGTTGCCCTCCAGGCCGAGCGCCGGGACGGGGTGGGGCAGCGCGCGGGCGCTCCGCCGGGTGGCGATCACCGGCCCCCGCTCGCCGCAGGCCCAGCACGCGGCGCTCTCCCGGGCGGGCAGTGGCCGCTCCGGCCAGCCGTCGTTGAGCACCACGGTGACGCCCGTCACCGGGCAGGCGCGGATCTCTCGCATCGGTCTCCCGTAACGGGGACAGCGTTACACCGGCGGCGTGAAACTCGACCCCCTCGCCCTCCTCGGCCACGCCATCAACCACCTCAAGGCCAACCCCGAGGGGCACGTGCTCGTGGCCGTCAGCCAGTTCGTGCTGGTGAACGTGATGACCTTCGCGTTCATCTTCTGCGGCCTGTGCGGCGGCCTGTTCGTCGCGGTGCCGGCGACGATCGCCGCGGCGGGCTCGGGCGCATCCTCGCAGGATGCCGAGGCGATCATGGCGCTGTCGTCGCTCCTGGTGTACCCGCTCATCTTCGGCGCGGTGCTGCTCATCCTGCCAATCGTCACGATGCTCTACGTGGGCTACCAGTGCGCCGCCCTCGACGAGATCGATGGGAAGGACAAGGTCAAGCTCGCGAAGGTGGGCAGCGTGCTCACCAGCGCCGTGGGCGCGATCGTCGCCATCACGCTGTTGCAGTGCGGCGCCAGCCTCGTGGGCGTGATGCTCTGTTACGTCGGGGTGTTCCTCACCGCGCTCCCCTTCAAGTGGGCGCACCTCATCCGCTACGACCGCAAGGTGGGCACGATGGACGCGCTCGGCCTCGCGTGGGACGGTTTCATGGCCAACCCCACCGCCCACTTCGCGGCCATGGCCGTGGAGATGGTGCTGTCGATGGTGCTCGCCTACATCCCGCTCATCGGCCCGATGGTCCTGTGGCCGGTGGTCGCCGTGTTCGACGCGATGGCCTACCGCGAGGTGTACCCGCGAGGGGCTACTGCCACCACTCCAGCTTGAGTTGGTCGAAACAACTGTCGTGAAGCTGCATGTCGCGTAGCTCCGAGGCGGCCAGCTCGTCGTCGGGCTCGCCGCGGGCGCGGGCGTCGGCGAGATTGCAGGCGCGGTCGAAGCGGGACAGGTGCTCGCCGAAGCGGCGGTAGCCGTAGTCCACCGCGCCGCGGGTGTGGATCACGAACTGCCAGTCGGAGGCCTGCACCAGCAACAGCTCGCGCGCCGCGGCGCGGAGGGCCTCGGCCACGCCCTCGTGGTGGCGCCAGTCGAGGCGGTGGATGGCGTCGAGGAAGCGGTCTTCCGCGCCGTGTTCCGCCTCCCAGGTCCATCTCGTCTCGTCGTTGAGCCACACGCGGTGGTCGCCGCCCGCGCCCCAGGTGCCCTCGGGGAGGGTCACCACCTTGTCGGCAGGCCACTGGTTGAGGTGGGCCGACACGGTAGACGGCTGCACCACGGCGTCGCTGGACAGCGCTGCCATCACCTCGCGGATGAAGGCGGGGCCCTCGTGCCACCAGTGACCGAACAGCTCCGCGTCGAAGGGCGCCACCACCACCCCGTGACGGCCGGTGCGCTCGTGGTGTCGCTTCACGATCGAGCGCACCGTGGCCACGAAGTGCTGGGCGTGGGCAAACAAGGCGCCCTGCGTGTCGTCGGGCACGTAGGGCTCCTTCTCGCCGAGCCCCTTCCCGGGGCCAGTCACCCGCCAGTAGCGCAGGCCGTCGCGACCGTGCCGCTTGTGGAACTCGAGGTAGCGCCCGTCGCCCGGGTAGCCCACCTCGCCGCTCCACACCTGCTCGGAAAGCTCGGGGTGGCGCGCGAGGGCCACGAGGCGGCCAGGCCCGCCGTCGCTCGACACCCAGTGCGGCTCGAGCACGCTGCGCCAGCCGCGGGTGTCGTCCCACGTGGCCTGCTTCCAGTCCACCTTGGTGAAGCCCTGCGGCGACTGCGTGCCCTCGCTGCGCGCCCCGGCAAACAAGTGCGCGTCGACGAAGAAGAAACCCACGCCCTCGTGGGCGAACACCTCTTCCACGCCGGCGCGGAGGCTCTGCGCGTGCTCGCCGACTGGCGCGGTCCACGGCCCGCCGGGGCGGTAGGCACACTCGGGCAGCCACGCCCCGCGCGGCGAGAAGCCGATGCGCCGTCGACTGGTGGCCACCCCGGCGCGCACCTGCGCCCGCGCGCAGGCGTCGTGCTTGATGAGCGGCATGAAGCCGTGGGTGGCGTTGCTGGTGAGCAACTCCAGGTGCCCCCGGCTGCTCGCGGCGGCGAAGGCCGCGGGGATGTCGCGACCGATGCTGTCGAACTGGGCGGCGAGGGCGCGATGGTGCGCACCGGCCCGCTCGGCGAGGTAGGCGAGGTGTACCTCGCCGCGATCTGCGAACTCCTTCTCGTCGCGACCGGCACGCTCCGCCTGCTCCTGGAGCCAGCGCGGGAAGCGCGTGGTGAAGCGGGGGTGGGACAGCTGCTCCAGCAACACCGGCGTGAGGCCAAGCGTGATGGGCACGCCGCCATGTTCCACCAGCGACAACAGCGGCAGGTAGGTTTCCGCGGCCGCCTCGAAGAGCCACACCTCGCCGTGGGGCCAGTGGCCGTGGTGCAACACCCAGGGCAGGTGCCCGTGGAGGACGAGGCAGAAGCTGCCGAGAGCCATGGGCGGCGCGCTATCCCGGTGGTCGCCTACGCCTCCAGCGACAGCGCGATCTCCACCCGCCGCTTCTCCTGTCCCCACAGCTCCATCGGCCACCAGAAGTACAGCGCCGTGCCCTGGTAGAGCGCGGCCACGCCGCGGGGGGAGCGCGACACCGTCTCGATGGGGAAGTGCCACAGGCGGGCGGGCTGCCGTGGCGAGAGCGTGAGCCGGTAGCCCCGGGCGAGGTCGACCAGGGAGATCTCGGTGAGCTCGTCGAGTTCCCCCACCTGGTCGATGGCGATGCGGCGCCCGCCGGCGGTCTCCAGGAACACGTCGCCGCTGCTGGTGCTGTCGAGGTTGAGGTCGATGCCCACCGCGAAGCGCGTGCGCACCGGCTCGTGGTAACGATTGGCGATGTCGTAGCGCGCCTCGACCAGCGGCAACTCGCGGGAGAAGCTGAGTCGCTTGACCAGTCGTACCAGCCGCAGGGCGGAACCCTCGGTGACGTTGCCGTCTTTGGCCATGGTGACCGACACCTCGCTGCCGTCGCCGTCGTCGACATTGAGGAGCTGGTAGTCGGCGCCCACGAAGTCGCCGGTCTCGGCGTAGCGGCCGGTGCGGAGGTTGTGGAGGGTGGTCTCCGGGCCGAAGAAGTGGTCGACGAAGGCACCCCGGACGTGGCGGTCGTAGTGCAGCCGGGCCACCAGACCGGAGGCGGCGAACTGCATCGGGCGATCCGCCTCGTCGATGGTGTCCTCGTCGGTGTCGTCCTCGTCGTCGATGATCACGGTGGTGAGGTCGGGAGAGTCCTCCACCACCACCGGGAGGTTCTCGCCGCGCAGCACCGCCGCGTGGTGCGGCTCGGGCATCCTCGTGCGCGTGTTCAGCACGTTGCCGGGCAGCGACCAGGAGTCGAGCTCGATGATCGAGCCGCCGATGGCGGGAGCCACGAAGGCACAGAGGGCCGGCGTGCGGACGATCACCTCCTTGCGCCCGTCGCCGTCGTGGTCGGACTGCTCGACGATCAGCCGGTCGGCGTCGCCGAGCGCGATGTGGACGCCGTACTCGGCGCGCACGAGGTTGGCGTAGGCCTGGTGCCGGATGTCGCCGGCCTGCGCGCCCACGTCGACCCCGTGTACGTAGGCGGCGCCGTTCTGCCCCCGGTAGAGGGCGGCCGTCGCCTCGTCGAGGGCCTCGACGAGGCCGTCGGCGTCGTCGCCGCGCTTGGCGTCGTCGCGCAGCATCGAGCGCAGCCGGGCCACCTCCCGGGAGGTGCGCAGCATCCGGCGGTGCAGGCGGAGAACTTCAGGCGAGGAGCCGAGGGTATTTTCCCAGCCGGGGATGCGGATGAAAGCCGACACCCGCGAGAGCGTGGGATCGACCCCGCGGCGGATGTCGGAGACGAGGTTCTGCCACTGGGCGCCCGGCTCGCCACCGAGGGCGGCAGCGGCCACGGCGGTGGCGGCGGAGGCCGGCGGGAACACCCGTCCCGAGGGGCGCACGCGGTCGAGCACCGTGCCGAAGTGAACCAGCTTCAACCAGGCGCCGGCATCTTCGAGGGCGGCGGCGAAACGCCGGGCCCAGGCCTTCTCTCCCGAGAAACACCGCGTGGCGCTGCTGTCGAGCGCGGCGCCGAAGTCCTCGCCGCGAACGGCCATGGTGACCACGCGGCGGCCGCCCCGCGCGTAGCTCGAGAGGCGCTCGACGATCTTGGCCGGCGAGTTGTGCGGCACCATGCGGCTGAGCACCGGGTCGGCGCCGAAGAGCGCGAGGATGGTGCCCTCGCGCTCGGCCAGCCAGTAGCCCTCGCCGCTGGCACCGGGGCCAAGCTGCGGCACCTCGAGCACGCTGAACTGCAGGCCGAGACGGCCGAGAACCCGGGGGGCGGCAGGGTCCCAGGCGTAGAAGGGCAGCCAGGCCCCGCGCACGCGCACGTCGCCGTGCTGGCGCCACCAGCGCTGGTTCACTTGCAGCTGTCCCACCGCGTCGCGCTCGGGCAGCGCCGG
>VGRQ01000368.1 GCA_016875315.1 Deltaproteobacteria bacterium
CCCTGGATGCCCGGGCTGGACCTCCGCGCCGCCGTCGCGTGCCTCGAGACGAGGGGCCCGGCCAGCAACTTCCGCTGGCGGCTCGCCTACCGGACGGCCTCGTGGGCCGACTCGCCACCCGGGCCCGGCGCCCCGCGCGACCGGGGCGCGCCCACCACCGACGTCGACTGACGCGCCCCCCCCCCGGGGGCGCATCGGCCGGTCACGATTTGTCGCGACCGCTACCATCCCCTGGCCTGGCCCTTGCAGCGCGCGCAGGCGCCGCGGGATGCTGTCGTTCCCGAGGATCCCGATGGGTTGTGGCAAGACCGGCCAGCCGACCACGCGCCGCGCGCGCACCACCGTCATCGCCGAGCGGTTCGAGCCGTCGCCGACCTCGAGGCCCTCCCGGTGTGGTGGATGGGCCACGCATCACGGCCGCCGATCCTGCGGCGCGAAGGTGTCGTCGTTTTGCGATTGGGCGGCCGGTTATGCGTTCAACTACGAGTAGCCTTGCATTCGTGCTCCGTCTTCCGCTTTGCGCCGCGACGCAAGTCGGCTGTGGCGGTGGCGAGACGCCGCTCGGCTGCCTCGACTGCGGATGTGAGAGCCGTCTGGACCTAGCGGTGGTCGATGCCGCCGGAGCCGTTCTCGAGATAGTCGATGGCGTGGTGCTCGTGGGCGACCAGAGATTCGAAGTGGACTGCACGGGCAACGTCGCCTGGACCGACTGGTCTTGCGAGGCCGGCGTTGTCAGGCTCGAGCTGAGTGCGAAGACGGACGTCTCGGCCGAAGTCGACGGGGAGCTTCGCGGCGAGGACTGGACCCTCGTGACTGTCGATCCTCAACGGCCCGCGTGGTCGCCGCAATGTGACGGCGGCGCCGAGGGCTGCCCCCCGGCGTGCATCTGGGGCGAGTTGAATATCGAGTCGGGTGTCGCGGCTGACTGAGGAGCAGCTGCGATAGGGGATGCAGAGCAGGACGTCCTGTCGTCACTCCCGAAGTGGGCCCGGAGGCGACCGGGCCGGCCAGCAACTTCCGCTGGCGGCTCGCCTACCGGACGGCCTCGACGGTCACCGAGTCCCCGGCCGCCTCTTCACCCCCACATCTCCGCCAACCGCTCCACCGGCAACCACCGCACCTCGGTGCTGCCGACACGCTCGCGCGCGTCGAGTGCAAGGTTGATCACGACGAATCGGCGAGGCGCGTAGCCCTCGATGAAACTCCGCGCGGACCGTGACAGCTCGGGTTCGCGCATGGCGGCCGCCTTCACCTCGACCCCGAGCAGTTCCTCGCCGGGACACAGGACGAAGTCGACCTCGCCGCCGGCCTTCGTGCGCCAGAAGTGGAGCGTGTCGCGCGGCGCCAGCGGATCGAGGCGTTTCCGGATCTCGGCAGCCACCGCCTGCTCCAGCACCGGCCCACGGTCGGTTCGTTCGTCGAAGGCCTGGAGTTGGCCCACGACGGCGTTCCGGATGCCGCCGTCGCAGAAGTAGATCTTCGACCGCCCGGTGATCTCCGCGCGCTTCCCTCCGGCGAACGGCGACACCGTGAAGACGATTTGCGACTCGCGGAGAATGTCGACGTAGTGGCCCACCGTCTCGCGTGACACGCCGCAAATCGACGCCCACTCCGCATAGTTTACGAGGCTCCCGACCTGGCCTGCGAGGAGCAACAGTACGCGCCGGAAGGCATCGAGGTCCTTCACCCTGAACAGGTCGGACGCGTCGCGGAGCACCAGCGCGTGCACGAGTTCGGCGAGGACATCGCTGGGGCGGGTGCTCGTCCAGGCCGCCGGGTAGCCCCCGGTGACCGCGAGCCGCAGGAAGCGTGCGCGAGCCTCGTTGGCGCGCAACAGCGGGGGTACCTCGTCGAGGTCGGCACACACCTCGGCGTGACTCAGCGGGTGCATGAACGCCCGCGCTGCCCGCCCAGCCAGCGATTCCCGCGTGCGAGCCGCGAGGTGGAACGACGACGAGCCGGTGACATAGAGGGGGCCAGGCAACCCGCCGTCGACCATCCCTTTCACGAGCAGCCCCGCCTCGGGTAGCCACTGCGCCTCGTCGATGAGGATCGGCGCGCCGGGACGGGCTACCTGGCGCAGGTCGGCGAGAGCCCGGGTGGGCGACGCGAGCCACGCCCTTACCCAGGTTTCCTCCGCGTTGAGGAACAGCGGGGCGGAGCCCCGCGCCGCGAGGTGCTCCCAGGCGAAGGTGGTCTTGCCGACCTGCCGGGCGCCCGCGAGCACGTGTGCGCGGTCGGGACTCGGCCACGCGTCGGCGGCGGGCAGGCGCCGCGGAATGTAGCCAGAGGGACGCCGACGAGTGACGAATGCTGGGAAGGCTGTGGGATCGAGGAGCCACGGGTTCGCCAGGCGCAGGAGCTGTAGTTCGATGTCGGTCATGCTCTACATTTAGCCCTACTCGATGCCACCAGCCACCCGACATCGAGTAGGGTTCCGTGCCGGGTGGCCCCCGCGCCCCGCCTCGCCCCGCCTCTTGCCCCGTCAAGGCGCACGAGGGAAGTCGAGCCGTGACTGGGGGTTACAAAGAATGTGCTCGCATCCGTGCCGCGGATGGTGCATGCTCAGGAAAGCCGCTCTTTGCCTCGCCGCTGATGGTCGCCCGGGGCAACGGCTTGGCCGCGCCTCGGTCGACGCCCCACCCCTTGGAGGAACTGCATGTCGACCCCTTCGGCCCCTTCCGGAATCCTGGGCATGATCGCCCAGCTCCAGGACATCGAGCGTTTCCGCGAGCAGAACTGGGAAGGGAGCTTCGCGGAGTACCTCGAGATCGTGCGGCAGAAGCCCGAGGTCACGCGCAACGCCTACCAGCGGCTCTACGACCTGGTCATGTCGTTCGGCACGGAAACCTACACCGAGTACCGCAAGCCGATCGTGCGCTACAAGTTCTTCGACGACCCCTTCGAGAACGGCAAAGACGCGGTGTTCGGCATCGACGTGCACCTGATGAAGCTGCTCAACGTGCTGAAGTCGGCCGCGCTGCAACTCGGTCCCGAGAAGCGCGTGATCCTGCTGCACGGCCCGGTGGGCAGCGCGAAGTCCACGATCGTGCGCCTCTTCAAGAAGGGCCTGGAGTGGTACAGCCGCCAGAACGACGGCGCGCTCTACACCTTCGAGTGGCGACTGCCCGACGGCTCGGTGGTGCCCTCGCCGATGCACGAGGAGCCCCTGCGGCTGGTGCCCCCCGAGCTGCGCGGGCAGGTGATCGACGAGCTGAACAAGCAGGTGAAAGGCCGGGCGAAGTACCGCATCGAGGTGGATGGCGACCTCGACCCGGTGTCGCGCTACCTCTTCCGCGACGGCATGAAGCAGGTGGGCGGCGACTGGACCCAGCTCATCGAGCGAATCCGGGTGAAACGCCTGTTGTTGTCGGAGCGCGACCGGGTGGGCATCGGCACCTTCCAGCCGAAAGACGAGAAGAACCAGGACAGCACCGAGCTCACCGGCGACATCAACTACCGCAAGATCGCCGAGTTCGGCAGCGACTCCGACCCGCGCGCCTTCAACTTCGACGGCGAGTTCTGCGTGGCCAACCGCGGCATCATCGAGTTCGTCGAGATGCTCAAGCTCGACGTGGCCTTCCTCTACGACCTGCTCGGCGCCTCGCAGGAGCACGTGATCAAGCCCAAGAAGTTCGCGCAGACCCACATCGACGAGATCGTGCTCGGGCACACCAACGAGCCGGAGTATCGCAAGCTGCAAAGCAACGAGTTCATGGAAGCCCTGCGCGACCGCACCATCAAGATCGACGTGCCCTACATCACCCGCTGGTCGCAGGAGGCCCGCATCTACGCCCGCGACTTCTCGGCCAAGCGCGTACACAAGCACATCGCGCCCCACACGCTGGAGATGGCGGCGATGTGGGCGGTGCTCACCCGGCTCGAAGACCCGAAGAAGCCGAACCTCACCGTCTTGCAGAAGATGAAGCTCTACGACGGGCGCACGCTCCCCGGGTTTACCGAGGACAACGTCAAGGAGCTGCGCAAGGCGGCGGTGCGCGAGGGCATGGAGGGCATCTCGCCCCGCTACGTCCAGGACAAGATCAGCAACGCCATGGTGCGCGACAGCGACGCGCCCTCGCTCAACGCCTTCATGGTGCTCAACGAGCTGGAGAGCGGGCTGAAGAACCACTCGCTCATCAACGACGAGGACAAGAAGAAGCGCTACCGCGACCTGCTCGGCCTGGTGAAGAAGGAGTACGAGGACATCGTCAAGAACGAGGTGCAGAAGGCGATCGCCGCCGACGAGACCGCCATCCAGCGACTGTGCGGAAACTACATCGACAACGTGAAGGCCTACACGCAGAAGGAGCGCGTGCGCAACCCCTTCACCGGCGCCTACGACGACCCCGACGAGCGCCTGATGCGCTCGGTGGAGGAGAAGATCGACATCGCCGCCGCCCGGAAGGACGACTTCCGCCGCGAGCTGATGAACTACATCGGCGCCCTGGCCCTCGACGGCAAGCAGTTCAACTACAAGATGAACGAGCGGCTCTACCGCGCGCTGGAGCTCAAGCTCTTCGAAGACCAGAAAGACACCATCAAGCTCAGTAGCCTCGTGTCGCAGGTGGTCGACCCCGACACCCAGGCCAAGATCGACATCGTCAAGCAGCGCCTCATCGACCAGTACGGCTACGACGAGCACAGCGCCACCGACGTGCTCAACTTCGTGGCCAGCATCTTCGCCCGGGGTGACGCCAAGGAGAGCGGGTGATCCTCAACATCGAGAACGATCTCAACCGCTTTCGACAGATCGTGCGCGGGAAGGTCCGCAAGGACCTGAAGCGCTACATGTCGAGCGGCGAGATGATCGGCAAGCAAGGCGACAAGGTCGTCAGCATCCCGATCCCCGAGATCAACATCCCGCGCATGCGCTACGGCAAGAATCAGACGGGCGGGGTGGGACAGGGCGAGGGCGAGGAGGGCGACAGCGTCGACGGCGCGGGCGAGGGACAGGCGGGCGACCAGCCCGGCGAGCACCTGCTGGAAGCCGAGATCAGCCTGGAGGAGCTGGCGGAGATCCTCGGCGAGGAGCTCGCGCTGCCGCGGATCGAGCCGAAGGGCAAGAAGAACGTCACCAGCACGCGCGACCGCTACACCGGCATCTCTCGCGTGGGCCCGCACGCGCTGCGGCACGTCCGCCGGACGTACCGCGAGGCGCTCAAGCGACAGGTCGTCACCGGCAGCTACGACCCGTCCAACCCGGTGCTCATCCCCATCAAGGACGACTTCCGCTTTCGGTCCTGGAACAGCAAGACCGAGCCGCAGTCGGCTGCGGCCATCGTGTACGTGATGGACGTGTCCGGGTCGATGGGCAAGGAGCAGAAGGAGATCGTCCGGCTGGAAGCCTTCTGGATCGACACCTGGCTCCGTGCCAACTACAAGCAGCTCGAGACGCGCTTCGTGATCCACGACGCCGCCGCGCGCGAGGTCGACCGCGACACCTTCTTCCGCACCCGCGAGTCGGGCGGCACGCTCATCTCCAGCGCCTACAACCTGGTGCTGAAGCTCATCGACGACAACTACCCGCCCGACGAGTGGAACATCTACGTGTTCCAGTTCAGCGATGGCGACAACTGGTCGGCCGCCGACACCCGCAACTGCATGGAGATGCTGAAGCAGCGCATCCTGCCGAGTGTCAACCTCTTCTGCTACGGGCAGGTCGAGAGCGAGTACGGCTCGGGACAG
>VGRQ01000369.1 GCA_016875315.1 Deltaproteobacteria bacterium
CGTAGCCACGGAGCCGGGGCAGAGTCGCGGTCTCCATGCTCTCGCCCCGCGCATCGACTTCACCGACGAGGCATCGCTCGCTTACCAGCGACCTAGGAGGGGCCAAGAGCCTGCACCAACTACTCGAGCGCAACGCGAACCATCGCCACCACCCCCGCCCGCAGCGCCGCCGGCAGCCCGGCCCACGCCTGCACCACGAGCGCCAGCTCCGGGTCGCCTGAATCCTCGCCGGACGGCCGACTGCTGGCGTTTCCGCTGGCGTCGTCAGTGACGCCCTCGCAACCCGTTGTCTCTCCAGCACTTCCGTCACCGCCCGCCAGCCTGTCACGCTGGAAGGTGCTGGGGTGTTCGAGCGCGATACCCTGGCCGACCCGATGACCGTCTCGGGGCAGCTGGCTTGACGTTAGCCTGGCGGCCCACTTGCCGAGGGCCACCGTGGATTCCGCCTCCGAGTCCGTACGTCGCTGGGGATGGAAGTCCGACCTGCCGCACTTCTACGGCACCGAACCGAGGGTGATCCGGCTCTCGCTGGCGAGCTTCGTGCACGATGCTGGCGATGCGCAGGTACGCGCGTGGGACGACGCGATCCCGTGGCTGCAGCTGGAATGCCGCGAACTCGTGCGCTGCGAGGACAGCGCGCGGACGTACACCGCCATCCTCGAGTACGAGCTGCCACGCGAGTCGCGCCGGCCGGACGTGATCGTCCTGGAGAACGGCACCGTCGTGGTGCTGGAACTCAAGGGCCGCAGTGAACCGACGCGTGCAGACCTCGACCAGGTGGCGGCGTATGCACGCGACTTGCGCTGCTATCACGCCGAGTGCGCCACCCGACCCGTGTTTCCCGTGCTGGTGCCGACGCGGATGCGCGGCGCGGCGCGTGAGGCCGACGGCGTGAAGATCGCCGGTCCGGACGGCTTGCACCGCCTGCTGCTCGAGTGCACCAGGGCCGCACCAGGAGCGCCGCTGTCACCGGAGGCATTCCTGCGACCGGATGCCTACGCGCCGCTGCCATCCTTGGTGCGCGCGGCACGCGACCTGTTTGCGAAGGAGCCCTTGCCAAGCGTGAAGCGCGCGCGTGCGGCGACGGACCCGGCGGTCGAGCGCATCAAGGCCATCGCCCACGAGGCGGCTGCCACCTCGACGCGCCGGCTCGTCCTGCTGACCGGCGTACCGGGCTCGGGGAAGACGCTGGTCGGCCTGCGCCTCGTTCACGCGGGATTCCTCGACGACCTGGCCGTCGCGCGCGATGGCGGGCGGCCCTCCGCACCGGCCGTGTTCCTCTCCGGCAACGGCCCGCTGGTGGAGGTTCTTCAAGATGCGCTTGCGAATGCAGGCGGAGGTGGCAAGGTCTTCGTGCGTGGCGTCAAGGACTACGTGAAGCAGTACAGCCGACGTCGTGCGCTCGTCCCGCCGGAACACCTGCTCGTGTTCGACGAGGCGCAGCGCGCGTGGGACGCGGCGCACGTCGCTCGCCAGCACGGGCAGGATGCGGCCATGGCTCGCTCTGAGCCCGAGCACTTCGTCGAATTCGCGGCGCGCATCCCCGGCTGGTGCGTGGTGGTGGGCCTGATCGGAACCGGTCAGGAGATCCACGCGGGTGAGCACGGGGGCCTCGTCCAATGGCGGCGGGCGGTGGAGGGGTGCGGCAATCCGGCCGAGTGGACGGTTCACGCACCGGCCGGGGTCGAGGGGGTGTTCGCCGGCAGCGCCGTGCGCACGTGCTGGGAGCCGACGCTCAACCTGGACACCGAGCTGCGGTTCCACGCGGCGCGGAATCTGCACGAATTCGTCGAGCGGTTCCTGGCCGACGGGTCACCAGCGCGGGCTGCGTCTCACGGTGCCTCTCTCTGGTCCGAAGGCTATCGCCTCCTGGTCGTGCGCGACCTGGAAGCGGCTTGCCACTATGCGCGGCAGCGTTTCGAAGGCGACCCCGGAGCTCGCTACGGAATGCTGGCTTCATCCAAGGCAAAGGACCTCGTCGGTCACGGGGTGAACAACGCCTACGTCGCCACCCGGTTCCCGGTTGGCCCTTGGTACAACGCCCGGCCCGACGACCCGCGCTCCTGCTGCCAACTGACCGATGTGGTGACGGAGTTCTCGGCGCAGGGTCTCGAACTCGACCTCTCCATTCTCGCGTGGGGCTCCGACCTCCTGCTTGAGGCCGGCCGCTGGACCGCGCGTTACTCCGGCAAGACCCGACATGTGGCCGACACTCTCGGCCTGCGGCGTAACGTGTATCGCGTCCTTCTCACCCGCGGGCGGGAAGGTACCGTGATCTACGTGCCACGCGATTCCCGCTACGACGAGACCTTCGCCGCCTTGCTGGACAACGGTGCGCGGTCTTTCGGCGCATGACCACCCGATCGGCGACGGACCTCGAGCGCGGGATCCGCGAGGCGGTTGCGCACCTGCGCACCTGGAAGCGGGGCGAGCGACGAGCGCCACACAAGCCGCTGCTGCTGCTTTACGCGCTGGGGCGGATCCAGGCCGGAGCACCGCGGCTGGCCGACTTCGTCGAGGCCGAGTCGTGTCTCAAGTCGCTGCTCGAACGTTTCGGCCCGCCGAGCAAGGCAGCGCACCCCCTCTATCCCTTCTGGCATCTGCAGGGAGATGGCCTGTGGGAGGTTCCGCGCGGCAAGGACGCGGCTCGACGTGGCGGCCATGCGCCCCTCGTCTCGCTGGCGCGCGAGCTGCATCTCGAGGGTGGCTTTCCCGAGCCGATCGAGCGGCTCCTGAAGCGTCGTCCCGTGCTGGTCTCCGAACTCGGCCGGGCGATTCTCGAGGAGCACTTTCCCGAGTCGCTGCAGGACGAGATCGCTGAAGCTGCCGGACTCGACCTCACAGCGCAGGGCGGAGCCAAGCGCCAGGCCCGGCCGCCCGGCTTCCGCGAGGAGATCCTCAGGGCCTACGAGTATCGCTGCGCGATCTGCGGGTTCCAGGCGCTGCTCGACGGCGCGGTGATCGGGGTGGAGGCCGCGCACGTTCGCTGGCACGCCTACGGTGGGCCGGCAGTGGTCGAGAACGGCGTCGCGTTGTGCGTGTTGCATCACAAGCTCTTCGACCTTGGAGTCCTCGGCATCTCTCCGGGACGCAGCGTGCTGGTTTCCACGCGCGCGTCCGGAGAGGCCGAAGCCTCCGCGAGGATGATCCCGTTCGCCGGCAGGCGGCTACGAAGTCCGCAGGAAGGCAAGCAAGCCGTTGGCGAGGCCTTCGCCGGCTGGCACCGGCGCGAGGTGTTCCGCGGCCCGGAGAGGGCGGCTTGATCACTGGCCGACCCGGTCCGCCCTCTCACCCCACCTCCACCACCACCAACCTCCTCTTCTCCGGAGGTCATGGTCGGGATGAGGGAGAGGTTTGCGGCGCGGCGGCGCGGGGTGGGGGGCTTGAATGTCCTATGCCCGGCGATGGTCCGGTCGCAGCCCTTGATCGCCGTCGTCAGCTCGCCGATCAGGGTGACCAAGGGAGCCAGCGCCGGTTGCAACTCGGCGGGGATCGCGGCGGGCGCCTGCTTGTCGAAGGACGGCGTGGAGCACGTCTTCGCACGCAGGCCGAAGGCCTTGAGCGTGCCGCGCACGTGGTTGACAAGGCGCGTCCTGGCCGTGACCAGCGTGTCGCGCGAGCGCAGCACCGCTAGGTCGACGGCCGCCTGGCGCCCGCGGTGCTCGATGGGGTGCAGCAGGCGCGGGTCCATGCGCGCCACGCGCGCCAGCTGCTCGGCATCGCAGCGGTCGTTCTTGCTGTCGTTGCGGAAGATCAGGCGCAGCTTGCGGGGATTGGCGACCAGCACCGCGTGCCCCAGCTCGGCCAGGAGCGCGGAAGCCCAGGGCGAGTGGGTGCCGACCTCCAGCGCGATGCGCGCCCGCGGCAGGCTGGCGAAGCGCCGCCGGAAGGCGTCGGGCGTGGTCACCAGCCGGCCCTCCTCGACGACGGCACCAGCGTCATCGAGCAGGCCCAGGTGGCTGTGCCGGTCGCCGAGGTCGATGCCGATGGTCACGGGGAACAGGCTCGTGGTAGCGTTTTCCAAGGGTCAGCCTCCTTCTCTCTGTGAGCCCTCGAGCTCGTGAATGGGATGGGAACCTCACCGGTATCCCGCGAAGGAGGCTGGCCTTCTCATCCCATCTTTGCCCTCGCGAACGGGAGGACCGCCGTGTCCCGCAGGCTCCTGACACTCGCGCTGCTCGGAAGCGCCTGCGTGGGCGGCTGCGCGGACGGCCGCCTGGGAGAGCAGCTCGGCCAGGATGCCGCCTGGGAGCCCGTGACGGTGCTTGCGCTGCCGAGCTGCGCGGTCGAGTCGCCCTACGACGCCGGCCTGACCGAGTCCTGGGCCGCAGTGGTGGATGCCGAAGTGCGCCGCGTCGCCTCGTTGTTCGCCCTGCCCCTCGACGGCTCGCTGCGCGTGCGGCTCGTCCCGGTGCCGGTGCCTGCGCAGGCGGGCGACGAACCTTGGCGGCTGCTGATGCACGGCGTCGACAAGCGAGGGCTCGCAGGCTACGCCCCGCACGGAGCGGACTTCGTCGTGGTCTACGTGCCCGACGACCGCAGCCTCCCCGACGACCGCATCCTTGAGTTCTTGCTCGGGGGCCCGGTCGCCACGAGCTCGGTGGTCCGCCACGAGCTGGCCCATGCCCTGTCGCAGCGCGCCGGGCTGCCTGCCGACCCCAGGTGGTTCCAGGAAGGGCTCGCCGAGTGCGTGGAGCACATGGACGAGGACAGCGACCGGCTGGTCTGGCCGGCCATCACCCCGATAGAGGTCGTGCGGCAGGCTGATCCCGCGCCAGGGGCGCTGAGGGCGCTGCTCGACTGGCCGGAACTCACCACCGGTTCGGGCCCGGAGGATCTGCGCCCCGAGCTCTACGACAGCGCCCACGCGCTGTTCAGGTTCCTCGCCGGGCCACACGTGGAGGCCGGATTCGCGGAAGCGGCCCGCCGCGCCGCTGCGCTCGATCGTGGGCAGTTGCTGGAGCTCGAAGGCGCCTGGGTGTCCTGGCTCGGTGCGCTCGATCCGCTGGCGGAGGTCGCCGCCGGCCTGGCCGCGCCGGAGGCCGACACCCGCGACCGCGCGCGCTGGGTCCTCAACGGCTTCAGCCTGCTCTGGAAGGAGCGCGGCCAGATGCGCGCGGCCGTCACGCTGGCCCTGGACTCCATCCGCCGCGACGGCATCACGTCACCCACCGCCACCATGCTGGCCTTGTTCGGCCCGCAACTCCTGAGCGGGGACGAGGTGCTGGCCCTCGAAGCCCAGGGGGACTCCGGGGTCGTCCTCGCGCAGGCCCTGCGGCAGGCGCGCGGCGAGGCGCTCGACGTCGAGCGCCTGCTGCGGGCGTGGGCGGCGCTCCCCGCGCCCCGGCGCATCGAGCTGTCCATGCCCGAGTACCTGCTCGGGGAGCTGCTCAAGCCGACGGACTCGCCTCCCTGACCGCGCGCTCGCCCTGCCGCCGCACCAGGCCGGCGAAGATCAGCGCGTGCAGCGGATACAGCGTTCACCAGTAGCCCAGGTCCAGCCGCCTGCGCGGCTCGAAGATGGCCGCGACCGAGACTGCGGCGGGTCTTCGGCCTGGAGGTGCTGCGCTGCCCGAGCTCCGATCCGCCGGTGGTGGCCTCGGCGCGCGGCCCGCCGGAGCTGTCGTGGGACGGGCCCGCGGAGTGACCGGGCTGCGGGCTTGACGGCCGGCGCGAGTGCGGG
>VGRQ01000370.1 GCA_016875315.1 Deltaproteobacteria bacterium
CCCGTTGGCGCTTTGTCCACCCACCACCACGAAGGAGGCCACGACCGAGAAAAGCAGCACCTTCATCAGGAGGCTGTCTGTGCTGCTGCGCATCCGCTCGATGAGCGACATCCCGTCTCCGGCAGAGCCGCCGGTGCTATCCCGTCGGCAAGTTGGCGAGAAGGCCGACGATCTCTTGTCACGTCAAGGGAAATGCGGTAGAGTCACCTTCCCCCCCGTGCCGTTTCCCCGCGGCGCAACCCGCTCCCCGCTCTTCCGTCCCCCGGGTGCCTCATGATGTCCTCCGTCTTCGGCCTCTTTTCGCCTGACATGGCGATCGACCTCGGCACCGCGAACACCCTGGTGTACGTCAAGGGGCGCGGCGTGGTGTGCAACGAGCCGAGCGTGGTGGCCATCCACCACGACCGCAAGGGCAACCGCAAGGTGGTGGCGGTGGGCACTCAGGCCAAGGCGATGCTCGGGCGTTGTCCCTCCGACATCACGGCGGTGCGCCCCCTGCGCGACGGGGTGATCGCCGACTTCGAGATGGCCGAGCAGATGCTCCGCCACTTCATCGAGCGGGTACACGGTCGCAAGAGCTTCGTGTCGCCGCGCATGGTGGTGTGCATCCCCTACGGCACCACCGAGGTGGAGAAGCGGGCGGTGCGCGAGAGCGCGGAGTCGGCCGGCGCGCGCGAGGTTCACCTCATCGAGGAGCCGCTTGCCGCGGCGATCGGCGCCGACCTGCCCATCACCGAGCCCACCGGCAACATGGTGGTCGACATCGGCGGCGGCACCACCGAGGTGGCGGTGATCTCGATGGCCGGCATCGTGTACAGCCGCAGCATCAAGGTCGGCGGCGATCACATGGACGAGGCCATCATCCAGCACATGCGCCGCCGGCACGACCTGCTGATCGGGCCGCGCACCGCCGAGGACATCAAGATCCGCCTCGGCAACGCGCTGCCTGACGAGCGTTTCGAGGAGATGCAGGTGAAGGGTCGCGATCTCGTGCGCGGCTTCCCTCGCACGGTGACCGTCCACTCCGACGAGATCCGCGAGGCGCTCGAGGAGCCCACCAACCTCATCATCGAGGCGGTGCGCGCCTCGCTCGAGCGCACCCCGCCCGAGCTGGTGGGCGACATCATGGAGCGCGGCATCATCATGACCGGCGGCGGCGCGCTGTTGCGCGGCCTCGACGCCTGCATCTCGCAGGCCGTCAACCTCCCGGTGCTGGTGGCCGACGACCCGCAGTCTGCGGTGGTAAAGGGAAGCGGCCGAGCGCTCGAGGAGATCGAGCTGCTTGGGCTGGTGGGGTAGCCTCTACTCGTTCCTCTTCCCGTCATTGTCGCGCTTGATCGACTTGCCCTGCTTGTGCGCGGGGTCGGGCTTCGCGGGCGCCTTCTTCGCCTGCTTGGCAGGCTCGGCCTTCGGGGCCTCCGCCTTCGCGGGAGCGGGCGGGGGTGCCTCGGCCGCCACCGGGGTGGGCGTGGGCGCAGGGGTGGGCGCCGACGCTGCCGGGAGCGGGCCCGGGGTCTTGCCGTTCCACCAGCCGGCCGCGATGTACTCGTCCCACAGGTCGGGAGTCGGGTCGGTCGCGACGGGTCCCGTGCTTGGCGTGAAGGTCTTGCCGCCGTCGGTCGACACGAAGGCCGTGGAGGGCGGCGCGGCGCCGCCGTCCTTGCCCTTGCCCGGGTTCTGCCAGTCAATCACCAGCTTGTGACCATCGCTGGCCGCCGCGTGGAGTGCCCACTCGGGCACGGGCGTGCTCAGGAGGTCTTCGCTGTGCGACCAGGCGGCGGCACCGTCGGCGAGGAAGCTCACCTTCCCGGCCATGTAGCTGCCGCCCTGGCCGTAGACGATGCCGCCGTCAACGAAGCCCACGCCGTTGGTCGACACGTTCTCGCCGGCGTTGGCCAGCTTGGTCCAGCTCTTGCCGAGATCGCTGGTGACGGCGATGGTGGGGCCGACCGGGTCGAAGTACCAGCCCTCGACGAGGAGCTTCTTGCCGTCGGGCGAGAAGGCGCAGCCGCCGGTGAAGCCGCCGCCGGAACCCTTGGCGCCCTCGGCGGTGGGGCGCGGCAGCTCGGTCCAGCTCTGGCCGGCGTCGAGGCTGTGCCAGGCGCGGCCGGTGCTGGTGATGGCCGCGAGCTCGTTCGCGGCGCCGCCACAGATGAAGCCATACTCGCCGGTGCCGTCGCCCGGCAGCGGGGCGGTGCTGAGCATCTGCCAGCTGGCGCCACCGTCGCCCGAGGTGGCGATCTTGGTGAGGTCGCTGCCGGCGTAGAGGCGGCCGCCCTGGTCGGCGGTCATGGACATGTACCAGCCATGCACGTCGGCCGGGAGCGCGCCGGTGGCGGTCCACGCCTTGCCGTCGGGGCTCTTGTACGTGGTCTTGCCGGGGTTGTACCAGAGCAAGAACGCGCCGATCTCCTTCGGCGGTGCCGGTGGTGCCGGGTCGGCGGGCTTCTCGGCGGTGCCGGGAGAGGAGCCGAGGCCGCAGGCAGACAAGAGCAAGGCGAACAACATGGAGACTCCGGGTTGGGTGGGCGCGGCACCCCGCGACGGGGGCGCCGACATATCAACGGTCGCGAGGCGCGATTCCCCTCACGCCACGGGATCTATCCGGGGAGCAGCGCGGCGCGTGCCGCCTTTCCCGCCGCGATCAGGCGGTCGATGCTCGATGGGTCGGCCGGCCCCTCCAGGGCGAGTTG
This sequence comes from Deltaproteobacteria bacterium, assembly GCA_016875315.1. Lineage (GTDB taxonomy): Bacteria > Myxococcota_A > UBA796 > UBA796 > SXON01 > SXON01. Next base: position 2,694 of record VGRQ01000370.1, read on the forward strand.
CAGCCCGGCCCCGGAGAGCACCAGCGAGGGGGCTGGCCCGCTCGTTGGCGCGGCGAGGGCCTGTCGCACGCCGGCGTTGACGAGGCGGCGCGCGGCATCGGGATCGTCGGCGAGGGCGCGGTGGGCGAGGTCGAAGGGCGTGTCGCCCGTACGAAAGCTCACGAGGCGCTCGGGGACGGGCACGTCGCCGCCTGCCAGATCGCGCATGGCCTGCGCGAACAAGGGGCGCACCAGCCCCGCCGCGGGGCCGGCGAGGAGGTCGTTGGACTCGCCCTCGGGGAGGGGATCGCCGGGGACGACAGCCACGAAGGCGACGCTACTCGGGCTCGAGGAGAACCAGGCCGTGCCCGAACCGCCGGCCGCCGTCATGATCGGCGCGAACTGCGAGCCGCGCCGCGAGCGCTCGGCACGGCGGAGCACGATCTTCCAGTCCTCGCCGGGGGCCGACAGGGTGTAGACGCCCCGGCTGGTGCCCTGCCCGGTGACCTCGAGCTGCCACCCCCGTTCCCGGGCGAGCTTGCCGATCCCGTCGCCGTCGAGCCCACCCGAGGCGAAGCCACCGCCGAGCCAGATGCCCACGAGAACCAGCACCACGAGCGTGGCGAGCACGGCGGGGATCAGCATTTCTCGGTCCATTTCGAAAGGTGCGCCGCGCCCCGCGGCCGGGGGTCGCAGCGGCGAGGGGACGATGGCCTACGAGACGACGCGGGCGACGAGCTGGTCGATCACCGGCTTCGGCGCGGCGCCCACGCGGCGGTCGACGAGCTGGCCGTCCTTGAAGACGAGGAGGGTGGGGATGCTCTGCACGCCGTACTTGTTGGGCGTCTCCATGTTGTCGTCGATGTCGAGCTTGTAGACGGCGAGCTTCCCGACGTTGGCATCGGCGATCTGGTCGAGGATGGGCGCGATGGCCTTGCACGGGCCGCACCAGGTGGCGGTGAAGTCGAGCAAGACGGGGACGGGGCTATCGAGCACGGCTTTCTGGAACTCTGCGTCGCTGAGCATCTTCACGTTGGCGCTGGCCATGGGTACTCCGGGGGGAAGGGCGGGCGGTCGGGCGCGCAATATGATCGCGCGGCGGGCGTCGGTCAACCTCCCCGGCGCCCCAAGATCGATGGCCCGAGTTCTCGCAGTCGACGACGATGCCCTCGCCCGCGCGGTGATCGTCGATCTCGTGCGGGGCCTGGGCCACGAGGTGGTTGCTGCGCCCGGTGGCGCCGAGGCCCTCGACCTGCTCGACCAGCGCGCCTACGACCTCGTCATTGCCGACATCCTCATGCCCGGTATCGACGGCTTCGAGCTCGCCGAGCGTATCGCCGGGCGCGACAAGCCACCCCCCGTGATCCTCACCTCCGGCTTCTACCGGGGCGACGCCGTGGCCCACGCCCAGTCGCGGGGCATCCCTCTGCGAGGGTTCTTGCCCAAGCCCCTCGACGCGGCCACGCTCAAGGCCGTCGTCGAGGCCGTGCTCCCGGCCAGGGCCGCCGGGCGCAAGCCGGTGGTGGAGGCCGGCGGTGATGCCTGGAGCGGGCTGGGCTTCCTCGTGGGCGTGCGCGGCCCCTTCGAGCGCGTGCCGCCGATGCGACTGCTCTTCCTCGCCCACCGGGTAGACGCCACCGGCGCCGTGATGCTCGATCGGAAGGAGTTCACCGGGCGCGTGGTGGTGCGCGGGGGCCGGGTGATGCACGTCGAGGGGCTCCCCGGCCTGCTGGGCGACCTCGATCCGGCGCTGCCCGACACGCGAAACCTCGGTCGCGACGTGGGGGCGGCAGTCGCCGCCGGGCACCCCGTCGACCGGGTGCTCGAGGCCGCCGCGCTCGGCCTCGGGCAGTTCCTGGCGAGGCTCGTCGGCCAGCGGGGCGGGATGGTGTCCTTCGACCCCGACGCGGCGGGCCCGCCCGGCGCCTTCCCGCTGCCGGTGCCCATCCCGCGCATCCTCTCCACGGGGCTGAGGCAGGGCCGGGCGCTCGCCCAGGTCGAGAGGGACTGGGCGACGCTGAGCCAGGCCAGCGTGAAGGTGCGCGTGCCCGATGACTCCCCGGAGACACGCTGGGGCCTCGACACCACCACCATGCGCGTGCTCCGCGTGGCCCAGGGCTGCCTCGACGTGGGACACCTGCTGCGCGAGGCCGGCGCCACCGACAGCACGCGCCGGGGCGAGGTGCTGCGCGCCCTCGACCTGCTCTACCTGCTCGGCCTCCTTGCCGTCGATGGCGGTCCCCTGGAGCGGGAGGCGGCGCCGTCCTCGCCGCGCACGCCGCCTCCGGCCGCGCGAACCGAGGAAGACCCGCGCATCGGGCGCCTGCGCAGCGCGCTCTCGGTCATGGAAGGCGCCAGCGCCCTCGACGTGCTGGAGATGGGCGACCGGAAGACGCTGTCGGAAGACGACGTGGTGAATGCCTACCGCGACATCTCCAAGCGTTACCACCCCGACACCTTCTTCAGCGCGCCGCCGCTGGTTCGGCAGCTCGCCGAGGCGTGTTTCGCCAAGGTCAACGAGGCCTACGAGGTGCTCCGCATGCCGGGCGCCATCGCCGAGGCCCGCCGCGTGCTCGCCGCCCGGGCCGCAGGCAAGCCCTACGTGAGCGACCGCGACCACCAGGCCGCCCGAGTGGCCTTCAAGCGCGGCGAGGTGCTCTACCGGAACCGCGACTGGCGTGGCGCCGATGCCCTCTTCGTCGAGGCGGTGCGCCTCGATCCCGACGCCTGGCCCCACGGGCTGTACGCTGCCCGCGCGGGGTACCTCTGCCGCCGCATCTCTCTCGACCAGGCACTGGCGGCGCTCGACACGGTCGCCGCGCCCGACGCCGCCAAGCGCGCCGAGGTGGCGGTATCGGCGGGCAACATGCTGAAGCTTGAGTCGCGACATGGAGATGCGCTGAGGCGTTACCGCGCGGCGCTCGAGGCCGACCCGGAAAACCGCGACGCGCAGCGGGAGATCCGCCTGCACAACCAGCGGCAGGAGCGGGAGAAGGTCTCCGAGAGCGGC
>VGRQ01000371.1 GCA_016875315.1 Deltaproteobacteria bacterium
GCGATCTCGCGCCTGCCACGCCCGACGGCACCGGAAGCGCCGCCCTGGAGTGGTCGAGCCTGAGCGTGGGCACCCACCGGCTGACGCTCGGCGCGGAGGATGCCGAGGGCGAGGACTGCCTCGCCACCGTCGAGCACGCGGTGCTGGGCCTGCCCACCGTCGAGGTCCTCGCGCCGGCAAGCGGGCGCGAGGGCGCGATGGGCGCCAGCATCCTCTTCGTGGCCAGCGTCGCCGACTTCGAGGGCGCCCTCGACACCCTCCTGGTGGACTGGCGCTCCTCGGTGGATGGCCCCTTTGCCAGTGGCTACGCCGACAGCGGCGGGCTCCACAGCGCCGAGACCAGCCTGCTCTCGGCGGGCACGCACACCATCGAGGCAACGGCCACCGACGCCGACGGGCTCAGTTCGAGCACCACGCTCTCGGTGGTGGTCAACGCGCCCCCGTCGGCGCCAAGCCTGGGCATCAGCCCCGACCCCGCCACCAGCAGCGACGACCTCGTGGTGAGCGCGTCGAGCAGCGACCCGGAGGGCGACAGCCTCCGCTATTACTACACCTGGTACGTCGACGGCGCGCTCTCAACCCGGAGCGCGTCGGAGACCCTCCTCGCCGGCGCCACGGCGCGGGGGGAAACCTGGCGCGTGGAGGTGTACGCCAGCGACGCCTGGCAGAGCGGGCCCTCGGCCAGCGCCGAGCTCACCATCGGCAACAGCCCGCCGGTGTCGCCCGTCCTCTCGCTGTCACCGGCGGCGCCGGTGGCCGGGGTCGACGACATCACCTGCACGATCGACACCCCCGCGTCGGATGCGGATGCCGACCTGCTGGGCTGGTCCTTCGGATGGGAGGTAGACGGCACCCCCCACGAGGGGACGCTGGGCTCCACGACCGAGGCGGACGACACCGTGCCCGGCACCGGCACCCTCCCCGGCGAGGCCTGGACCTGCGTGGTGACGGTCACCGACGGGGTCGACAGCACCGAGGCGCGCGGGTCGGTGACAGTAGCGGTGGCGCCGTAGGCGCCGGTCCCGGAGGCCGCGCCCACGCTATGCTGCCCAGATGGCGCTCACGCCCCGCGTCGTCGCCCCGCTCCGCGATCCCGACCGGGCCTGGGAGGTCGCCCATCGGCTCGGCGAGGACCTGATCCGCACCTTCATGGAGAACCACGGGGTCTCGCGGTCCGAGGCGCTGGCGGCGCTCCGCAAGCAGGCGCAGGTGGGGCGCACGCCCTCCAAGGTGATGCGTGGCGAGCGATGACGACTTCGCCTGGCTCGACGAGGCGCTCGCGGCGATCGGCGACCTGTCGCCCCGGGTGATCGGCGGCCAGGCGCTCACCGCGTACGGTCTACCCCGGTCGACGATCGACGTGGACCTCCTCGTCGGCACCCGAGCGGCGCTGCGGCGTGCCTGGATGGGCAAGCCGCCCGAGGTGCGCGAGGCGAGCGACGCCTCCGACCCGCTGGACGGCGTCGTGGAGTGGTGGCCCGGCGAGGGCGACAGCCGGGTGCCGGTCCAGGTGCTGGTGCTGGAGCGGGCGTGGTTGGCCCCGCTGTTGAACGAACCCGGTGTGCCGGTCTCGATCGGCGGTCGTTCCCTCACCGCGGTGGCGCCGCCGCTGTTCGTCGCGCTCAAGCTCTACGCGGGCGGCCCGCGCGACCGCGCCGACCTGGAACTGCTCGCCACGCACCCCGAGTGGGGGCGATGGCGCGAGCGCTTCGAGGCGATCCTGCCGACCCTCCCGCCCACCATCCGCCGCCGGTGGGCGCGGTGGCGCCCCGGCGAACTTGCCGACGACGACTGACGGCCCATCTCCCGCCCCTCACCGCCCCCCGCCGAAGAGCAAGTACACCGCCCCCGCCGAGCCGCCGGCGCTGGCCTCGCTCGGGGCCCCGACCAGCACGTCGGCGAAGCCGTCGCCATCGATGTCGCCGCCCGACAGCGACTCGCCCGCGCTGTCACCGTCCGACTCGCCCACGAACTGGGCGTCGGTCGCCGAGAAGTCGAGTGCGGACAGTGAGGCCGAGCCGTAGAGGAGCGCCGCCGCGCCCGCGCCGGTGCCGCCCATGTCGTCGTAGTAGGCGCCCACCAGCACGTCGAAGAAACCGTCGCCGTCCACGTCGCCGGGCGTGGCGAGCGCGGCCCCGGCACGATCGGCGCTGTCGTCGCCCGCCACCCGGACGCCGGCGGAGAGCGAGGCCGAGGCCGGCACCGCCGAACCGAGCAGCAGGTAGGCAGCGCCGGACGCGGCCGCGTTGCTGTCGTTCTCGGGGGCGCCCACGCCGTAGTCGCCGAGCCCGTCGCCGTCGATGTCGCCGAGGCGCGCCACGGCGGCGCCGGCCTCGTCGCCGCTGGCCTCGCCGCTATAGGTCGCGTCGGCCGCCGAGGAGAGCGCCGCGTCGGACAGCGGTCCCCCGAGGAGCAGGTAGGCGCGGTCGGAACCGTAGGCGCCGAAAAGCAGGTCGTCGAGGCCGTCGCCGTCGGTGTCGTCGAGCCGCGCCACGGCGCTGCCGCCGCTCCACTTCGCGAGCTTGGTCAACGTGGCGGCGTCGTAGGCGTAGCTGACACTCGTCCCCCCGCCGCCCGCCACCGCGTCGTGGTCACCGTCGCCATCGAGATCCCCGCCGCAGTCCAGCGAGCTGCCGATCCCGTCGCCGGTGCTGCCGTTCACCTCGTCGTCGGCCGACCCCGCGCCCGCGGAGCCGGTGGCACCGAGCCAGAGGTACACCGCCCCCTTGTCGCTCGCCGCGTAGGGCGCTCCGGCCACGACGTCGGCGAGGCCGTCGCCGTCCACGTCGCCACAGGAGGCCACGGTGTAGCCGAGCCCGTCGTCGGCGGCCTCGGCGGTGAGCGTGTCGCCGGCCAGCGTGCCCGATGCCAGGCCCAGCGCGCTCACCCGGAAAACCGTGCCGCCCGTGCCATAGCCCCAGGCCCCCACCACCAGGTCGTCGAGCCCGTCGCCATCCACGTCGGCCGCGGCAAGCCCGTGCCCGGCGAGGGCGAGGGCGGCGGGACCGGTGAGCTTGTACGCCGCCTCGTCGAGTCCGTAGGCGCCGGCGAGGGGGCAGCGCGGGTCGCCCCCGGCACAGTCGTTGTCGACACCGTCCTCGCACACCTCGTCGGCGCCGGTCCAGGCCAGCGGCTCCCGGTCGTCACAATCGCCACCCACCTCGATCCACGAGTCATTGCCGTCGCAACGGAGCGACCAGTTGGCATCGTCGCCATAGCCGTCGCGATCGACGTCGGCGTAGTAGGTGTCGGTGGCCACCACGCTCCCGTCGGCGTCGTCGGCGTGCCCGTCGCAGTCCTCGTCGAGATCGGCGGCGTCGCACACCTCGTCGGCGCCCGGGCTGACACTGGCGCTGGCGTCGTTGCAATCGGTGTTGTCACGGCTGTAGCCGCTGGGCACCACGCAGTTGCTGTAGGCCGCGCCCGCGCCGTAGCCGTCGCCGTCGCTGTCGGCGTACACGTCGAAGTACACCACCTCGTCGTCGATCTCGCCGCTGCAGTCGTTGTCGATGCCGTCGCAGAGCTCGTCGGCGCCGGGGTGAATCGTCGCGTCCGCATCGTCGCAGTCGTCGCCCCCCAGCGCCTCGTCGTCGAAGCCGTCGTCGTCGAGGTCGATGTCCGGGGGCGAGGTGGTGAAGTTGACACTGCCGGAGCCGGACGCGCCGTAGCGGTCGGTGGCGGTGAGCCCCACGGACAGGCTACCGGACTCGGAGGTGACGAGGGTGAACGACACCGTCCCGGGCCCGGCGATGAAGCTTGGCGCACCGGACGCCCCCTCGGCAGCGCCCGTCCACGCGAGCGACATCTCCCCGCCGCCGTCGGCGTCGTCGACCTCGGCCTGCACGGTGATGGGCTCGCCGCCCACGAGGCTGGCGCCCTCGGCCGGCGAGAGGAAGAGCACGGTGGGCGCGAGGTTGTCGAACACCGTCACCGTCACGCTGTCCTCGCCGGCGTTGCCCGACTCGTCGACCGCTTCCAGCGTGATGGTGGGCTCGCCGAAGCCGAGCGCGGTGGTGCTCATCGTGGCGGTCACCCCGTCGAAGGCCGACTCGCCGGCGAGATCGCTGCCGTCCACCAGCCAGCGCAGCGTCACCTCCGAGTCGGCGCGCACCGTGGCCTCGAAGGTGGCGGTGAAGCCCGAGGCGAAGCGGTCGCCGTCCTCGGGGCTCACGAGGCTCACGATGGGGTCGACGCCGCAGGCGAGAAGGAACCACATCGGCGCAGTCTACCCGAGGGTGGCGAGGTAGAAACCGTCCGACCCGAGCGGCTCGGGCCACATGATCGTGCCCTCGACCCCGGCGACCTCCTCGTTCTCCCGGCGGGCAAGCGAGCAGGTGGCGTAGACCAGGCGCCCGGCGTGCGGGCGCGCACGGGCGAGCAGTTGCCGCTGCACCTCGACCGGGAAGTGGAGTTTCCAGCGGTACTCCGGGTGACGGCGGAGCACCCCGGTCCCCGAGCAGGGCGCGTCGACGAGGATCACGTCGAAGTTGCCCGAGGGCGGCGCCACCCGGATGTCGAGGCCACAGCGCCCGGCGCGGCGGTGCAGCTCGTCCAGCGCGGCGGGGCGAAGGTCCCAGGCGGTCACGCGCGCCCCCATCGCGGCGAGCGCCAGCGACTTGCCGCCGGCCCCGGCGCAGAGGTCGAGCACGGTGCCGCCCTCGCCGGGGAAGGCGAGCTCGGCGACGCGCTGGCTACCGAGGTCCTGCACCTCTACCCGCCCCTCGCGGAAGGCGGGGAGCGTGTCGACGTTGGTGCGCCCCTCGAGGCGAATCGCGGCGCCCTCGCGGTGGTGGGGAAGGTCGATCGACACCGGGTCGCGCAGCGCGCGCAGCCACACCGGCGCGCGGCCCGCGATCGTGCGCGCCAGTTCGAGGGCCCGCTCCCGGCCGAGCCGCCGGTACCACTCGCCGGCCAGCCACGCAGGCAACGACACGGCGATGGCGTAGGCATCGATCTCGTCGCCGGGATCGGGACTGTCGGGCAGGCCATCGCACAGGCGGAGCCACGCCGCCACCGGGTCGGGGTCGATCCTTGCGAGGGCGCGCTCGTGGCGAACCATGCCGAGCAGCATGTCGCCCGCCACGGGGCGCTCCTTGCTGCCGAGGCTGCGCTCCTCGCGCATCGCGCGCGAGAGCGTGGGGCCGGCCATCTCGGGGCGGGACCGCATCGCCGCCCACACCCGCTCCACCACCCGCAAGACCCGGGGCGACGGGCGCGGGGGCACCGGCAGGGCGCAGTTCCAGATCACGAGCGGGGCTACTGCGTGGAGTAGGCCAGGGGCGGCTGCTTCACCACCAGCAGGCCCGCGCGGCGAGGAGGCCGTGGCTCCAGCGTGATCCCCTCGTACACGCGATCGACCGCGATGCGCAGGCCCACCGACTTGATGCGTACCTGCTCGCCGGCGCCGTGCTCGCGGCTCGACCAGAGGCCGGTCTTCTCGTCGCGACAAAAAAGCGTCAACAGGGGCTCGTGCTGGCTCACGAGCAGGTAGTCGCGGAGCGAGGCCAGAGTGCGGTAGTAGTCGAACTTCTCGCCGCGGTCGTAGCTCTCGGTGGAGGGCGAGCTCACCTCGACCAAGAGCGTAGGGTTCACAAACCCGTACTTGTCGTCGCTCGCGCGCTCGGGCTCGCCGCACACCACCGAGATGTCGG
>VGRQ01000372.1 GCA_016875315.1 Deltaproteobacteria bacterium
TCTCGGCCGCGAGCGCCGCGCCGAGCCTTCCCGTGGCCGCCGGTGGCCGGGTGCTGGTGGTCGGTGACGCCGACTTCGCGAGCAACCAGTTCGCCACCTCGGGCGTCAACAGCGACTTGTTGATGAACGGCCTCGCGTGGATGGTCGACGAGACCGGCCAGATCAGCATCCGGCCCAACGAGGCGAAGAAGGGTCGCCTGGAGGTGGGGGTGCTCTCCGCCCTGCTCGTGAGCGTGGTGGCGATGCTCGGCGTGCCGGGGCTCGCGGTGGTGGGCGCGGTGGGCACCTGGATGCGTCGCCGCCGCATGTAGGCGGGATACTTCCCCCGGGATGAAGCTCTCCCGGCGGGCCTTCGCGCTTGGCGCCGTCGCGGCCGCGGCGGCGATTCCTCGCTCGCTGCAGGCGGCCCTGCCGCCCCCGGAGGCGAGTTTCGGCCCCGCCGACCTCGACGTGCTCGACGCGCTCAAGGGCGTGGTGTACGGGCCGGGCGCCGAGGCGCTCGACATCCGTCCCGCGCTCCAGGAAACGCTCGGTTTCCTCGACGCCGACAAACAACCCGTCCTGGCCTCGCTCCCGTCGACCTTCGACAAGCTCTCGCGCGTCCTCGTCCCGACCTGGGGCGCCTACGCCGGGCTCGCCCCCGAGACCCAGGCCGCGGCGCTGGTCGACTGGCTGGAGAGTCCCCTCCCCTTCCGGCGGCAGGTGGGCCAGGCACTGCGGCAGCTCGTGCTCGCCCACTGCTACGGCAACGAGGCCACCTGGGCGCAGCTCGACTACCCCGGGCCCTGGCTCGGCCGGGTGCCGCTCCCCGCGCACCCGCTCCGCTTCGGGGAGCCCTCGTGAGGATCTCGGGCACCGAGGCCCAGCCCGGGCTGGCGCTGGCGGCCGACGTGGTGGTGGTGGGCACCGGGCCCGGCGGCGCGAGCGTGGCGGCGAAGCTGGCGCGCGCGGGCCGGAGCGTGGTGATGGTGGAGGCCGGCCCGCACGTGCCGGCCAGCGAGATGAGCCAGCGCGAGTCGGAGATGATGCGCAAGCTCTACTACGAGGGCGGGCTGCGCACCTCGGAGAACGGGGCGATGGGCGTGCTCCACGGCCGGGCGGTGGGCGGCAGCTCGGTGGTGAACTACCTCGACTGCTTCCGCACGCCCGCGCGGCTGTTGTACGACTGGCAGCGCCGCTTCGGGCTCGACGAGCTGTCGCCCGAGAGGATGGCACCGCGCTTCGACGCGATCGAGGAGGTGCTCCACGTTCGGAAGCTCGACCCGGGGAACCTCAACAAGAACAACGACAAGCTCCGGCAGGGCACCGAACGGCTGGGCTGGAAGGGCGACACCTTCCATCGCAACGCCTACCAGTGCTACGGCTCGGGCTTCTGCGACCTCGGCTGTAGCTACAACGCCAAGCAGTCGGCTGCGATCACCTACGTCCCCATCGCCACGCAGCACGGCGCCACCTTGCTCACCGAGGCCCGCGTCGACCGCGTCGACACCGCCGCGGGCCGGGCCACCGGGGTGCGCGGCAGCCTCCTCGGCGCCGACCGCCAGCCGCGCGGCGAGTTCACGGTGAAGGCCGACGTGGTGGTGGTGTCGGGCGGCGCGATCCACACGCCGTACCTGCTGCTGTCCTCCGGGGTCGACGACCCCTCGGGCCAGCTCGGCGAGAACTTCTATGCCCACCCCGGCACCCCCGTGGTGGGGTACTTCCCCGGCGAGCGCATTGCCAACTACGAGGGGATCAAGCAGGGCTACTACATCGGCGAGTTCAGCTGGGTGCTCCACGAGCACCCGATCGACGTGCTCATCGAGGGCATCGGCGCGCCTCCGGCGCTGACCTCCACCATCCTTCCCGGCCTCGGCGCCGAGCGACAGGCGGAGTTCCGCCGCTACAACCACTACGCGGCGGCGGGGCTGCTGCTCCGGGACTACGTCCCGGGACGCGTCCGCGTGGGCAAGGGCCGCCCGATCATCGAGGCGAGCCTGGCGCCCAGCGATGCCCACCGGCTGCGGCTCTCGACCGAGCGCGCCGCCGAGGCCTGGCTCGCGGCTGGCGCGGCAATGGCGCTCACCGCGCACAACAAGCTCACCTACTTCCGCTCCACTCGCGACTTCCGCAAGCTCGACGACGTGGGCTGGGGCATCGGCGAGCTCGCCCTGGTGTGTTTCCACCAGATGGGGACCGCCCGAATGGGCAGCCGTCGCGACCGTTCTGTGGTCTCGCCTACAGGACGCATGTGGAGCTACGACAACCTCTACGTGGCCGATGCCTCGATCTTCCCCACCTCCACGGGCGTGAATCCCCAGGAGACGGTGTATGGGCTTGCCGACGTGGTGGGCGACGGCATCCTGGACGAGACCCGCTCGGCCGGGTCGCCCTAGATCGCTCGCGTTAGAATTTGTCACGCGAGGCGGAGATGGCGTCGACCTGGAAAGACTTGCTTGAACTAGCGGTGGCCATCGAGCTCGAGTGCGCCGCGCTGTACGAGGTGTTCGCCAAGACCTTCGCCGACAAGCGGGAGCTGGCCTACTTCTGGCGCCTGTACGCCGAGGCGGAGCGCTACCATGCCGCCTCGATCCGCATCCACCAGAGCGCGATGTCGTCGGCGCAGCCCCAGGGCGAGCAGGGCTACGACGCCGAGAGCGCCGACGCTGCGGCCTTCCTCGCCGAGATCCGCGAGGAACGGGCGCGCTGCGAGCGCCACGGTATCGGCGTGGCCGAAGCGCTGCGGCTGGCGCGCCGGGTGGAGGAGCACAGCGCCGAGCTGCACGGGCGCACGCAGTTCTTCAAGCTCTTCCCCGAGTTCGGCGATCTCCTCGTGAAGATGGCCGACGAGGACAAGGCCCACCGCGACCTGCTGGCGACGGCGGAGAAGCGATGGGGGTGAGGCTGTAGGCTGTAGGGGTTAGGCTGTAAGTGGGTTTTCGGCGATTCGGGCCCGGGCTTGCCCCGGGTGCCGGCCGGAAGGCGACGAGCGCGGCGAGCACGGCCGGGTGTCGCGACGGTGGCCGTCGCTCCGACGCTCAGGGCCTACAGCCTACTGCCTAAAGCCTTCTAGGCCAGAATCTTCTGGAGCTGCATCGCCAGCGCGATATTGCTCGCCTTGAGCTTCCCGGTCATGAAGAGCTGCATGCCCAGGGTTGGCGTGTCGAGGAGTTTTTCCCAGTCCTCCTTGGCCACCTTGATCACGCAGTCAGCAGCAGCGGCCTCGCCCTCCGTGACCGCCCCGGGGGGGTTCTTCAGGTCGACCGTCCACGTGCCGGCGCCGGTGATGTCGAACTGGAAGACCGCCTTCACCGTGGTGACCAGGCTCGGGTTGTCCGTCAGCTTCTTGGGCATGTAGTCGTGGAAGAACTCGCGGGTCTCGGCCAAGGGGAACTCCGGGGAAAAAAGCCGCCGCAGGCTAACCCGCCGCGCGGCGCCGGGGCCCGGGAAGGCGCTCGATCCAGGCCGCGAGCGAGGTGCGCGGTCCCCAGCGAGCCTCGTCCCAGCGATCCGGGTGGCCAGCCCAGGCGCGGAGCCGGGCAAGGCCGTCTCGCGGCAGGCCAGCGCCGATGAGCGGGCGAGCCCGCCGGCCACCAAAGCGCACCACGAGGCGGTCGACGAGGTCGCCCGGCGTCCAGAGCTCGCCGCCGGTGGCGAGGTGCTCGCCCGGCGACAGGTCGCCCAGGATCGCCCGCGCGGCGTCGTCCGCGGCGAGCCAGCGCACCGCCGGGGCCTCGCCCAGCCGCACCGTGCCACCGGCCCGGAGCGTCGAGGCCCACTGCCCCGCCCCGGTGTCGCCCTGCCCGAAGAGCGGCGCCACGCGGAGGCAGGGGCCGGGCCAGCGCTCCAGGACGCGCTCGAAGATCTCGATGGAGGGCTCGCGGCCGGGCAACGGACCGGCCAGTACCACCCGATCCGCGTGGTCGAGTCGCGACATCAGCGCTGACAAGCCCTCGCCCCAGGCGCGGTCGACGGGCACGGAGCGGCTGGGGCCCACCGCCACGATCGCCTCGGCGCCAGCGGGCATCCACGCCAGCGTGTCGCGAGGGCCCGGGTACTGGCGCCACCAGCCGGACACCACCCGGGGCTGCGGAGAGGCCAGCGTCACCGCCTGTCCCCGCGCGGCGCCGGCACGCGCCACGGCCAGGGCGAGCAGGCCGCCCCCGAAGACGACCAGCGGTGCCACTAGGTCCCCGTCTCGCGATGCCTAGGCGGCATCAAGTCGCGACATGAACCGCTGGGCGGGGTCGTGCTCGAACCGGTAGAGACCGAGTTCGCCCTCCCACCAGCCGTGCCAGTCCGACCCGCCGGTGACGAGGATGCCGAAGCGCTTGGCCAGGCGCGACAGGCCGTTGCGCGTGGCCCGGTCGTGGCTCGGCCGGCTAGCCTCCACCGCGTGCAGGCCCGCCGCCACGAAAGCCGCGAGGTGGCGGTTGGCGTCGGCCAGCGGCGGGTGGGCCCAGGAGGTGAGCGCGCCCCAGCCCCGAGCGAGGCGAATGGCATCGACGAAGGCGAGGTCGATCAGCGGCACGGTGTCGGCGCCCAGCAAGTTCCAGGCGTCGTGTGCGCGCCGCACGCGACCGCTGCTTTCCAGCTCGCGCGCCATGTGGAAGCGCGTGAGCGCCACCTCGCCCCGCGCGGCCTCGGCAGGTGCACGCGCCTCGACGCCGAGCCTTGCCATGGCCTCGTCGAAGCGACGCGAGCGAGCCGCCGCGCGACCGCGGAGAAAGGTGCGCGCCTCGGGCGGGGGCTCGCCCCGGAAATACACCAGCAGGTGGTACTCGCGCCCCTCGTGATGACCGCTCACCTCGGCGGCGGCGATCACCCGGATGGCGTGACCATCCACCTCGTGCAGGCCGGGAACGAGCACCGGGTCGAGGTCGTGGTCGGCCACCGCGATGGCGTCGAGCCCGGCGGCGGCGGCGCGGCGCAGCACCTCGTCGGGCGCGTACTTCCCGTCGCTGCGGTCGGTGTGCACGTGGAGGTCGAGCTTCACTCTCGCTCGAGCTCTTCGACGATCTTGGACTGGGCCTGCACGAAGGCGCGGAGCTGCGCCAGGTGGTGGATCTTGGCGGTCTTGATGCGGACAAGGTGCTCCGCGAGCACCCGGTCTTCGTCACGCGCCGCGGCAAGGATCTGCTCGGCCTCGAGGCGAGCCTCGCCCACCACGAGGTCGGCCTCGCGGCGCGCGTTGTTCTCCATGTCGACAGCGAGGCGCCGCGCGAGCACCAGCGCTTCCTTGATGTCGCCCGCCTCGGCGCGCATCCCCGCGATCTCGCGGTCGCGCTCGAGGAGTTCCTCGCGCAATCGCAGGTTCTCCCGCAGGCTGCCTTCAAGCGACTCGCGCACCTGGTCGAGGAAGGCGTGCACGTCGGCGGGCTCGTAGCCGCCCCGCCGCGCGGGGGGGAACTGCTTGTTGAGGATGTCGAGCGGGGTGACCGGCATTCTGTCGGGACTATCGCACGAGGAGCGCGGCCGCGGAGGGGTAGCGAGCGCGCACGCGACGCCGCGCGTCCTCGGCGCTGCTCGCGGCGGCGACGATCCCGGCCATGTCGCGGAGCTCCTCGCCCGCCGACACCACGAGGATGGCGCGGCTGTCGGCCGGCAAGCGGAACCGCCCGTCGCCGGTGGCGATCGCGGCCTTCTCGGCC
>VGRQ01000373.1 GCA_016875315.1 Deltaproteobacteria bacterium
AACCCGGGCCCCCGGTGGCCATCCTCGACGACTTCGGCGTGGTACACGTGGGCGACGAGGTGGTGTTCGACGCGGTGGTGAGCCAGGGCGACGAGTTCGCCTGGGAGTTCGGCGACGGCAGCAGCGGAGAGGGGACGAATCCGACGCACGCCTACACCGAGCCGGGGCGATACACGGTGATACTTTCTGCTGTATCAAGCGACGGTCGTACTGATACTGCCTCGGCCTCCGTGACGGCCGTGTACGAGCCGCTGGCGTTGGCGCCCGCGGCCTCCACCCGCACCACGCTCGGCGACGGGCTGCTGGTGGTTTCGCCCGAGTCGGGCGAGTTGACGCTGATACATGACGATACAGTGTCGCGACTGTCAATCTGCGAGGAGCCGGTGGCGGTGGCGGCCTCGGGCAGCACGGCGGTGGTAGCCTGTCGCGACGATGAGCTTGCCTGGGTGGACACCGCCGGCCTCGCCGTGACGACCCGAGTCACGTTGCCCTGGGGTAGCCGCCCCGAGGGCGTGGTCATCGACCCCGAGACGGGCGACGCGATCGTCACGCTGGGTGGGGGCGCCGCGGTGGCGAGGGTCGACGCGGCGGGGACCCTCACCGCGCTGGCGGCGGTGCCCGACGCGCGCGCGCTCGTGCTGGGCGCCGAGGCGAGGTTGTTCGCCACGCGGTTTCGCTCGCCGAGCGAGGGCGGCGAGGTGTACGCCGCCGGTGAAAGCGAGCCCTGGCCCCTCGCCATCGACCCCGGCCCCGACTCCGACACCGACGCGCGCGGCCTGCCGAGCCAACTCGGGGCGCTCGCGGGGAGCCCCGACGGGCGCGACCTCGTGGTGGGCGGCGCCAAGGCCAACATCGAGCGGGGACTAGAGCGCGACGGCCAGGCCTACACCTTCGAGACCGCGAGCCGCGCCGTGTTGCGACGCCTCGACGCCACCACCGGCGCGGAGCTGGCCGACGCCGACTTCGACAACCGCGATCTCGTGGGGGCGGTGGCCTACTCGCCGCTGGGCGACCGGCTGTTCGTGGCTCACTACGGCACCGGCGTGGTGGACATCCTCGACCCCTGGCGGCTCACCCGGCTCGGCGGCCTGCAGTCGGTGGGCGTGGGCCTCGACGGGCTGGTGGCCACCGACGACACCCTCTGGGTGCTGGCCTCGGTGTCGGGGGAAATCATCGCCTACGACATTCGCACGCCGGGCGCGGAAACCGAGCTGGCGCGCTATCCGCTCTGGGACGACGACCCGCTCGGCGACGAGGCACGCCTCGGGGCGATCACCTTCGCCTTCGCGGGCGACCCGCGCATGAGCAAGGACGGCTACCTCTCCTGCGCCAGTTGCCACTTCGGGGGCGGCACCGACGCCCGTACCTGGGACTTCACCGACCGCGGCGAGGGCTTCCGCGACACGCAGGCGCTGTTCGCGATGCCCAGCGACGGTCCCTTCCACTGGAGCGCCAACTTCGACGAGCTCCAGGACTTCGAGAACGCCATCCGGGCCCACCAGTCGGGCACCGGCTTCATGGACGACGGCGACTTCGCCACGGCGGAAGATCCCCTGGGCTCGCCGAAGGAAGGCTATGCCGAGGAGCTCGACGCGCTCGCGACCTACATCCGCGGCCTCTCCGCCTCCGCCCCGCGCTCGCCCCACCGCGAAGACGACGGCAGCTACACCACCAGCGCCCTTGCCGGTCGCGACATATTCTATGCCGAGGGCTGCGACACCTGCCACGCGGGACCGGAGAGCACCGACGCCGGCTGGAACGCCGACGGCACGCCCATCCTCCACGACGTGGGGACGATCATCGCCACCTCGGGACAGCGTGCCGGAGGCGAGCTCACCGGCCTGCGCACGCCGTCGCTCCGCGGCCTGTTCGCCACCGCGCCCTACCTGCACGACGGTCGCGCCGCCACGCTGGAGGAGGCCCTCGCCGAGCATGGCCTCGACAGCAGCCCCGAGCTGGTGAGTTTTCTCTTGCAGATCGAGGCTGAACCCTAGATTCTCACCGGCATCCGCCGCGAGCCCCATGCCCCGGGCGTTGTCTCGAAGCGCCCGGGGAGCGTCGTCCCGCAGGCACAGCGCCCGTCGCGGAGCCGCCAGCGGGTGAGCTCGTAGCCGTCCCGGCCGATGAGGACCTCGCCGCAGCTGGCGCAGCGCGTGGCCTGTCCCTCGGGGTCGTGGAGATTGCCGGTGTAGACGTAGTGGAGCCCGGCGGCGAGGGCGTGCATCCGGGCGCGGCGGATGGTGGAGGCCGGGGTTGCCGGTCGGTCGAGCTTGAAGTCTGGGTGGAAGGCGGTGAAGTGCAGGGGCACGTCGGGGCGCAGTTCGCGGGCCACCCACTGGCACAGGGCGTCGATCTCGCGGTCGCTGTCGTTCTCGCCCGGGATCAGGAGCGTGGTGATCTCGGTCCACACCCTCGCCTCGTTCACCAGCCAGCGAAGCGTGTCTTTCACCGGCTCGAGCTGCCCGTAGCACATGCGGCGGTAGAAGTCCTCGGTAAAAGCCTTGAGATCCACGTTCGCCGCGTCGATGGGCTGGAAGAAGGCCTCCCGGGGCGCCGGGCTGATGTAGCCGGCGGTCACCGCCACGGTCTTCACCCCCACCGCGTGGCAGGCCTCGGCCACGTCGATCGCGTACTCGGCGAAGATTACCGGGTCGTTGTAGGTGAAGGCCACCGATCGCGCGCCCGAGCGCACCGCGGCGCGGGCAATGGCCTCCGGGCTTGCCGACTCCACCAGCCGGTCGGCCTCGCGCGCCTTGGAGATCTCCCAGTTCTGGCAGAACTTGCAGCCGAGGTTGCACCCCGCGGTGCCGAAGGACAGGGTGGCGGTGCCGGGGAGGAAGTGAAACAGCGGCTTCTTCTCGATGGGGTCGAGGCAGAAGCCGCTGGAACGGCCGTAGGTGGTCAGCTCGATCCCCTGGTCGGTGGCCTGCCGGACGAAGCAGAAGCCACGCTGCCCGGGGGCGAGCACGCAGGCGCGCGGGCACAGATCGCAGGCGAAGTGGTCGTCGTCTCGGTGCCACCAGCGCCCGGGGTTCACGGCTGCGCCACCTTGGTGACGGTGAAGCGCTCGAGGTTCACCGCGCCCCGGGGGGCGATGCCGGCCTTGCGACGCGCCAGCGCCACTTGCTGGTGCGGGTCGTCGATGCCCGCGATGCCGGGGAGCAATAGCCCGCGCCGGCTGCCGAGGCTCACGATCACGCCGTAGCGATGCGGGTCGAGGTCGCGAGTGCCCGCGATGCGCTGGGGCGGGTCGAGCAGCGACACCTCCCAGTCGATCTCGGTGAGCTCGGGCGCGCTCAGCGGCGGGAAGCGCGGGTCGCGGATGGCGGCGAGGGTCACGTCGGCCACCTCGTCCCAGAGGCTGGCGTGCCGCGCTTCCACGTGGCCGATGCAGCCGCGCAGCTCGCCGCGGCGGCGGAGGGTGACGAAGACCCCCTGCGACGGCGGCCCGCCGAGCCGGCCGGGGATGGGGAATCCGTGCAGGTATCTCGTCGCGACGTAGCGAGCGATGGCGTACAGCGGCGGCGCCGGGTCGCGGAGGATGGCCTCGGTGTAGCCCACCCCGAAGGGCGCCTCGTAGGAGAGCACCTCCGACCACATCGGGGCCCCGGCGGCGACCATCGCCACGCGGGTGGACTGCACCACGTCTTCCGCGGCGAGCGCCCGGGCCTCGGCGCCGAGCGCAGCCGCCCAGTCGTCTCGGCGCAGCGCCTCGACAAAGGCATCGTCGAACCGGTGCGCGTTGGGGTGAAAGCCGGCGGGGGCACCGGGTTGCAGGCGGTGGCTCATGTCGCCCGAGGCGATGACCACGGTGTGACCGGGCAGGGCGGCGAGCCCTCGGCCGAGGGCGTCGCTGTCGACCTCGTCCCAGGGCAGCGCGAGGATGGCGGTGGGGCCCCGCCAGCCGGCCTCCCACAGGAACGACAGCGGGACCATCGCCCCGTGATCGAGGCGCCGCCCCTCGACGGGGCCGAGCCCGAGGGACGTGGCGACCTCCGGCGCATCGGGCAGGTCTACCCGCACCTCGGGCGCCTGGAAGTCGCCGAGGTCGCCCAGGTGGCGCCCCGGCCAGGCGGCGAACTGGCGCCGCTGCCGCGGCGAGTGTGGGCTGAGGAGCACCACGCGCTCGGGCAGTTGCCCCGCGGCACGGAGCGCCACCTCGCGCATGGCCCGGGTGGTGGCAAGGCACAGGGCAGACCGAGCGCCGCCGACCGCCGGGACGACGATGGGCGCGTGGCACATGAGCGCGACGAACATGAGGGGGACTCCTGCAAGTCCCGAGCCGGGCTCAGAATAGCGCGCCCTCGTACTCGTCCGCAGGCAATGGGAGGTCGAGCCGAGGTGCCCGCGGGTGGTTGCCGTGTACCAGCGCCGGCCGCTCGCTGAAGCGCGTGGGAAAGTAGGAGAGATGAAAGTGCGCGTTCATTCCACGTGTACCCGTCGTCGTTGCTAACTCGATGTCGCGACGTGCTCCCGGGTGGAGGCAGGCGCGGAGCGCGCGCTCGATGGCGTCGTCGTTCCAGGTCGTGGGCGACCACGCCTCCTCCGGGCTGCGAACGCGGCAGGGCCGGGGGTGGTTTTCGCCCGAGGCCCACAGGGGGATTTCGCCCGGGCGCGCGAAGGGATCCACGTAGGCGCCGTCGAGCCAGCAGTTGAAGTGGAGGTGGGGGGTGCTCCACGGGAACAGCAGGAAGCCGTCGATGCCGCTGGCCCCGCTCAGGCCGAGCCGCTGCCCGCGCTCCACGCGCTCGCCCACTTGCACCTGCGGCTGGTCGTGGCAGGAGAAGTTGTAGATGGGGGCGCGCCGGCCGCCGGGCTGGCGGCCGAGCCAGAGCGGCAGCGACAACGAAGGGCGCAGCAGCGCCAGGCTGGTGTGGTCGAATCGTGAGCGGGGGGTGCTCGGGTCGCCCCGGAAGGTGATCGTCGCCTCGCGGAGACGTTCAGCGATCGGCGAGAGGCCGAAACACTCGGCGATCCCGACGCGGTGCCGCCACACTGGGTCTCAGCGACCGCAGCAGCTCAGCGTGTACACCACGGTGTCGGTGTCGCTCTCGCCCGAGCAGTCGGTGACGGTGAGGGTGAAGGTGTAGTCTTCCTCGGCGCAGGCGCCGGGCTCCTCCGCCGCGAACTCGGGGAAGGTGACGTCGGTGGTGGCCGACGTGGAGGAATCGATCGTCGGCCCGCTCGGCGACACGGTCCACCTGTAGGTCATGGTGTCGCCGTCGGCGTCGGTGGCGCTGCCGCTGAGCGAGTCGGTCTGGCGGCTGCAGCTGTCGCACTCGTAGCCGTAGCCGCTCTCCACGCAGTCCACCGTGTCGCCGCCTACGCTGGTGTCGCGACCGGCGTTGGCCACCGGGGCGCTGCCGCCGGTGTAGTCGGTGGTCTTGCCGTCGCAGTCGTCGTCGTAGGTGGTGGCGCAGGTTTCCCGCACGCCGGGGCTCACCGCCGCGTCGTCGTCGTCGCAGTCGCCGGTGCGGGTGGAGTAGCCGTCGGTGCCCTCGCAGCCGCACACCTCGCGGTCGCCGCCGTAGCCGTCGCCGTCGTTGTCCTGGTACGTGGTGACGCAGTCGCTGGCGTTGTTGTCGACCTCGCCGTCGCAGTCGTCGTCCTTG
>VGRQ01000374.1 GCA_016875315.1 Deltaproteobacteria bacterium
GATCTCCGCCCGCGCCGCGTCGCGCCGCGCCCGGGCCAGGTCGATGTCGGCCTGCGGCACCGCAGCGCCGGGCGTCTCCAGCCGGGAGAGCTCCATGTCGAGCGCCACGAGCTCGGCGCGCCGAGACTCGAGGTCGACCCGGGACGATAGCCAGCGCGCGTGGGCCGAGTCGCTGTCTTTCACGAAGCGCCGGGCGAGGTCGGCGCCCTCCATGCCGTACTCCGCCTGGATCGCCATCAGCTCGGCCTGGGCGGCAGCCAACTCCTGCGCGAGGCCGGGCACCTCCACCACGCCCAGGTCCGCACCGGCCTCGACGCGCTGCCCCGGGGCCACGCTGATGGAGGCCAGCCGGCCCGACGTGGGCACGTACACGGGGTGCTGTCGCACCACCGCCACCGCTCGGGTGCCCGTTTCCGGCGCGCCCACGACGTAGAGCACCAGCGACAACAAGGCCGCCCCCGACCAGATGCCCACGTTCACGATCTGCCCCGCGTGCGCACGCAGCCGTCGCGACAGCGGTACTTGACGCCTTACCATTCCTCGGCCCTCTCCTCGAGCGCCACCGTCACCAGCGACGTGCCCGAGATGCCCCGCACCGCCGCCACGAGGTCCTCTCGCTCGGCCGGGTGGTAGAGGCGAATTTCAAAGCTGTACTCCGACTCGCCGCCGGTGCTCTCCTTGAGCGACAAGAGCTCGTGCGACTTGCACCAGGCCTTGAGCGCCTCCTCGATGTTCTCCAGCGCCGTGCTCGAACGCACGCGCAGCACGCCGGTGTCGGTGTGGCGCTGGCCGAAGCCGGTGAGATGGAGCTGCGTGGCGATGAGGCCGATGCCGAGGGCGGCCACGACCGCGACCACGTAGTGGTGCGCGCCGATGGCGATCCCCGTGGCGAGCGCGAGGAAGATGAAGGTGGTGTCGCGCGCGTCGCGCACCACGGTGCGGAAGCGGATGATGGCGAGCGCGCCCACCAGCCCGAACGCGCGCGCGATGCTGTCGCCCACCACGAGCATCACCGAGGTGACGATCATCGTGAGCAGCACCATGCTGTGCGTCATGTTGCGGGAGTAGCTGAGCCCGCGGTGGGTCCAGATGTAGAGCCACGCCACGAGCTGCCCGAGCACATACGCCAGCGTGAGGTCGAGCACGACCGTCAGCGGCGCCACGCCGCCACCCGATCCGAAGCGTGCCCAGTCGAGGAGGTTCATGGCGACGCTGCTCCTAGCCCAGGGCGCCGCTGGCGGCGCCCAGCGATGACCGGCCCTTCCGGATCGGTGATCAGGTCGATTGCATGCCGAAACTTTGACATCGCGCGCCGTTCGAGGTCGAAGCGGCGCACCATCTCCGCCACCCAGCCCGGGTAGGAGCCGGTGTACTTGAGTTCGAGAATTTCGAGACCCTGCACTTCGGGCAGAGCGTACCACTCCGGCGGCTCGTTCATGTCGAGGGTCGGCAAGGCCGCGCGGATGCGCGTGTCGAAGGTCACCCGCACGAGGTCGCGGGTGCCGCCCACGTAGGCGTGCCGCCGGTAGGTGACCCACACGCGAGGGAATGCGCGGCGCCTATCCATGAGCCCCCGGAAGTTCTCCAGCGCGAAACTCGAGGGCGTGCTGAGCGGCACCTCGCCATTGACGAGACGCACCGCCTCGGGCTTCGTCACCTCGCAGCGGGTCTTCCACATGAACTCGTTGGCCCGGTGCTTCACCTCGAGGAAGACCCTGGCGTTCGGCGTCCACTCGTAGCAGCGGGCGCGCAGCTTGTAGCGCTGCTGTAGCCCGGCGCGCGTCTCCCGGTAGATGCCCCAGTCCTC
Organism: Deltaproteobacteria bacterium; assembly: GCA_016875315.1. Taxonomy (GTDB): domain Bacteria; phylum Myxococcota_A; class UBA796; order UBA796; family SXON01; genus SXON01. The sequence continues at coordinate 1,808 of VGRQ01000374.1, forward strand.
GCTGTCGAGATAGAGTGAATGCACGTTGTAAGCGGCACTTCCACCTTCGCCGTGCTCGTCGGCGTTGAGGTGCCCCGTGCGCTGGATCCACGCCCGCATCTCCTCGGCCTGCTCGGGGGAGATGCGGTACTTGATCTCGAATCGGTATTTCCGCTGCTGCACCTGCCGTCACCAAATCGTAACAAAGCATCGTAGGCCCACCCGCGCCCACATCGCAAGTGGCGCAGGGCGCTTTACGCGCTGTTGACAGCACCATCACGATCGCTGCGCCATCGCTGCGCGCGCCCGCGGCCACGCTGGGATGCGCTAGGCTGCGCCCATGCTCCTCGCCCTCGCCGCCATCGCCTCCGCTGGATCCTGGGACTTCGAAAACTCCCTCGCCCTCTCCTGGTTCCCGAGAGGGCTCCGCTACGCCTTCGCTGCCGAGTACCAGGTGCCCGCGAGCTGGTCGAACCCCGACAGCGTGCTCTTCGACCCGGCGATGCTCGGCGCCGGGCCCTACGTGGAGCTGACGCCGGCCTACGCCCGCGCCGGCGGGCGCGTACACTTCGTGCCCATCGCGGTCCTCGACATCAGCGCCGAGGCGCTGGCCACGGGGTACTTCGGCACCTTCACCGGCGTGACCGACTTCGACACCCCCGACGCTGACTTCTCCGAGGCGGCCTTCGAGACCGAGGCGGTGATGGCCCGCAACCACGCCGGCTTCGGCTTCCGTTACGGCGTCACGCCCACGCTCCAGGCCAAGGTGTCGAAGTTCATCCTCGCCATGCCCCAGGAGTTCACGCGGTTCACGATGATCGTCCCCGAGGGCGCCACCGGCGACTACTGGTACGAGCCCCAGTACGACGCGCTGATGAAGTGGGACGACACCCTGATGGTGAACAGCGGGCTTGCCTTCTGGGCTTTTCGCGAGAAGTCGGACGAGGATCCCCGCATGTTCTGGGCCGGCGTGCGCTTCGATCACCAGTACGTCTTCGGAACGGGCGACCGTCAACTGAAGCTAGGCCCAATGGTGGTGTTCAAACCTGGCAAGTCGCCGGCGGTGCCGGTGTGCGTGCTCTTCGCCCAGGCGTGGCTGCAGAGCCCGATTCACGAAGTGGTGCCGCCATACCTCGCGGGGGCGGCTATCTGGTAGGGCATGTGGCTCCTGATGCTGGCCTGCTACGGCGGGTCTGACCCCGACAAGGACTCCGGTCGCGACACCGCCGACGCTGACAGCGACACCGACGGCGACACCGACAGCGACAGCGACAGCGACAGCGACAGCGACAGCGACAGCGACGCCGACAGCGACGCCGACAGCGACGCCGACTTCTGCGACCAGTCGCTCTCCACCGCGCCGGGTGACGGTCCCGCCTGCCTCGCCTCCACCCTGGACTGCGGCGAGACCGTGACCGCCACCACCGAGGGCGGCTCCGAGAGCTTCGTGGGCGACGACTACACGCACTTTTTCTGCTTCACCAACATCGACGAGAACGAGTACAACGGCGCCGAGCGCGTGTACGCCGTGCACCTTCCCGGCGAGTACTCTGCCACGGTCACGCTCGACGCACCCTGCGGGGAGATGAGCCTCGCGGCGATGAGGTGGACCGACGAGGACTCTTGCCCCGACGGCGAGGGCGTCAGCGTGTGCGAGGGCGTGGAAGACGCCGATGGCGAGTCGGTCACCTTTGGTGGCTACGAGAACAACAACGACTGGATCGTCGTGGTCGACACCCCCACCGCCAAGCCGCACAACTTCCGGCTCTCCCTCGACTGCGAGTGAGTTAGCCCGCGGCCCATGAACGCCTCCGGCGCGGGCCCGATCGTCGACCGTCCCTCCCCCGTGGTCTTGCGGCTCTTGCCCCACCTGCACCCGCCGCCGGCGCGCGTGCTCGTCGCCACCGCAGGCTCCGGTCACGAGGCGCGCGCCCTCGACGCGCGGGGCTACGACGTGGTGGTGGTCGATGCCGGCGAGGTGCCCGGCGGCATCCCGGTGCTCGCGGCGCACTTCGTCGCCACCGACTTCGCTGGCGGCTTCGACCTCGTGTGCGAACACGGCGGCATGGACACCGCCGACCGCCGCGCCTGGGTGGCCGCCGCCGCCCGCGCCCTGCGCCCGGGCGGACAGCTCTTCGGCAGCTTCGCGCCCGGCGACGTGAGCGCGCTGCTGCACTTGCTCGCGCCTGCCTTCGACGTGATTCGATGCCAGCCCGGCGGATTTTCCGACGGTCGCCTCGAGCTGGTCGCAGTGCGCCGCTAGGCCCCGGTAGAGTCTCCGCGTGGCCACCCTAGCCTTCGAAGCCGTCGAGAAACGCTACGGCCCCGTGCAGGTCTTGCACCGCGTGGATCTCGAGGTCGCCGACGGGGAGTTCATCGTGCTGGTGGGCCCCTCCGGCTGCGGAAAGTCCACGCTCCTGCGTTGCATCGCCGGCCTCGAAGACATCAGCACCGGCGAGCTGCGCATCGACGGCCGCCGGGTGAACGAGGCAGCCCCGAAAGACCGCGACGTGGCCATGGTCTTCCAGAGCTACGCGCTCTACCCGCACATGACGGTGCGAGAGAACATGGGCTTCGCGCTGAAGTTGCGCGGCGCGCCCGACATCGACCGGCAGGTAGACGAGGCGGCGAGCATGCTCGGGCTCGGCCAGCTCCTCGGGCGCTACCCCCGCGAGCTGAGCGGGGGCCAGCGCCAGCGCGTGGCGATGGGACGGGCGATCGTGCGGCGCCCGAAGGTCTTTCTCTTCGACGAGCCGCTGTCGAACCTCGACGCGGCACTGCGCACGCAAGTGCGCGTGGAGCTGAAGAAGTTGCACGCCCAGCTTCGCACCACCACGGTGTACGTCACTCACGACCAGACGGAGGCGCTCACCCTCGCCGACCGCATCGTGGTGCTCAACCACGGCGTGGTGCAGCAGGTGGGCACCCCCGACGAGCTCTACCACGAGCCGAAGAACCGCTTCGTGGCTGGCTTCATCGGCTCGCCGGCGATGAACTTCCTCGAGAAGCTGGCCGAACAGGTGGTGGGCGTGCGGCCGGAGGCGGTGCAGCTCGGCGCGGGGCCGCATGTCGCGACCGTGGAAGTCGTCGAGCGCCTCGGCTTCGAGTCGCACGTTCACCTGCGCCTCGGCGATGAGCCGCTCGTGGCGCGCGTGGAGGGCCCTGTCCCCAGCGGCGAGGTGCGGGTCGACTTCGCGCGGAGCTACCGCTTCGATCGCGCCACCGGGGCCCGGGTGTGATCCTCCTCGGCGCGGCCGCCTTCGCCGGGGAGGTCACCCTCTGGCACGCCTGGCGCGGCGACGAGCGTGCCGCCCTGGATGTGCTGGTGAGCCAGTGGAACGCGGCTCACCCGGCCGACCCGGTCCAGGCCGTCTTCGTCCCCCACGAGTCGCTCGCGACCAAGGCCGAGGCAGCGATTCCCCACGGCAACGGCCCCGACCTGCTGGTGTTCGGCCACGACCGGGTGGCGGCCTGGGCGGATCGCGGGATCATCCTGGCCGTCGACCCGGGCGCCGGGTTCCTCCCCGTGTCGGTCGACGCGCTGCGGGTGGGCACGCACACCTACGGGTGGCCGCTGGCGTGCAAGTCGCTGGCGCTCTTCCGCAACCGGGCGCTGGTACCCGAGGCCCCGCCGACCACCGCCGCGATGGTGGCCGCCGCCGAGGCCGCCGCCGGCCCCGATCGCTACGGCCTGGCCTGGGAGGTAGCCAGCGCCTACCAGAGCGCGCCCTGGCTGCACGGGATGGGCGGCGGCGTGCTGCGCGAGGGCGCGGTGGTGCTCGATCGTCCCGAGAACGTGGCCGG
>VGRQ01000375.1 GCA_016875315.1 Deltaproteobacteria bacterium
CATGGCTAGGTCCAGAACTTTAGCGCGGCGTAGGGGTCAGGTTGCCGGTCTCGGTGTTGGCGCCGCTGCCGTTGAGCACGCCCACGACGAAGCGCAGGTTGAGCATGTAGTCGGTGCGGGTGTTGTGCGGGGTGCCGACCACCGAGCCGGCGGCGGTCTGGGTGGTGACGAGGTCGCCGCCGGTGAAGGCGGCGAAGCCGTCGCCGTCGACGCTCTTCTCGCCCACCAGCTTCCAGTTGAACTGCGAGGAGAAGTCCTTGCCGCGCCCCTGCGCGGTGATGTCCTCCACGAGGGGGCCCACGCCGGCGAGGTAGCGCGGCCCGACCACGTAGTAGCGGGGCGTGGTGCTGGTGGAGGTGAACTGGCGCTCGATGCAGAGGGGGATGACCAGCACCTTGCGGATGGAGGGCTGCATCCCGCGGGCGCTGCGCCCGGCGAGGCCGCCGAAGTCGAGCGGGGTGGTGGGGGCGGTGGCCCCGAGGTCGATGTTGTCGCTGCCGTTGTTGTTCACGGGGGCTCCTGGGTCGAGGGGACTGTCGTTGCACTTGCAGCCGGGCATCTGCGCTCCTGCTCGCGACGTGGATCGCCGCGCACCAGCAAGGTAGCCGGGGGAGAAAAAAAAAAACAACGCCATATTTGTAAAAACGCTCGCGATGTCGATGGCGACGCGATCGTCGTGATGTGCACTGTCGCGACAGGACCAATGGCTACTTCGTGAACCTCGACATCAAGGGCTCTTGCTCCTGACGCAGAGGTCGTACACGGCGATGCCGTCCCGCGCGCACACCCGCTCGCGCCGCGACAGCTCCGTGCCGAGCGGCGGCGGCTCGCTCCGCGCCCAGCTCCCGAGCACCGCCGTCGCCGAGGCGTGCAGCGTCGCGACATCGGTGCGAATGTAGACGATGCCACCAGGCCGCAACGAGCGCGCCACCACCTCGCCGAACTCGGGGCTGAACAGCTCGCGCCGGTCGCCGAAGGGCGTCGGGAACAGCACGTAGAGCCAGTCCACGCGGCCGGGGGGCAAGAGCGCGAGGAGCGCGCGGCCGTCTACCCGCAGGGGCAGGCAGTTCTCGGGCGCGTGTCGCGACACGGCATCGACGCGGCGCCGCCGCACCTCGGCACCCAGCCAGTTGGCCGCCGGAAAGCGCCGCGCCCGGTCGAGCAGGCACATGCCGTGGTCGAAGCCGATCTCCACGCCGAGCGGTCCCGGTCGCGAAAGGAACGACTCCACGCGCGCCACCGTGCCCCGGTGCTCGGGCCGCTCGAACAGCAACGATCCGTAGAGGGTGCCCGGGATGCGCACGCCGAGGGGATAGCCTGCCGAGGTGGCCGAGCCGAAGAAACGCCACTGGATCTTCGAGGCCCTCGCGGCCTGGAGCTTCTTCTCGGCGTGGATTGGCGGCTTCATCGGGGCGATGACCGTTCGCTACGTGGGCCCGCCGCTGGCGATGGGGGCCCAGATGTGGGTGGCCTTCAACACCGAGCCCCGCCGTCCCGAGCTGCCCTACCCGGTGGCGATGACCGTGGCGCTGGCGCTCCTTCCCCTGCCCCTCGTGATGCGACGCCGCTGGCACTGGGCCACGGTGGCGGCGCTGCCCTTCTTCGCCTTGCCCTGGTGGCACTTCATGGACCTCTACGCGCTGGCGGGGCAATAGGCAGGCGCCATGTCGCTCGCCGAGGGGGCCTTCGTCCCCAGCCCGAACCTGCCGCCGCCCGCCGAGTCGTTGCTCTTCTCGCCGTTGTCACTGGGCCCGGTCACCGCGCCCAACCGGGTGTGGCTGCCGGCGATGGTCACGTGGTTGTCGAACGACGAGGGCGTGGTCACCGACGACGTCACCCGTCGCTACGTGCGCTACGCGCGCGGCGGCGCGGGGACGATCGTGCTCGAGGCCATGGGCATCCGCGACGTCAACAGCGGCCCGCTGATGCGCATCGGCCACGACCGGTACGTTCCCGGGCTGCGCGAGCTGGTGTCGCGCATGAAATGCGCCGGTGCGGGCCTGGTGATGCCCCAGGTGATCGACTTCCTCAAGATCGCGCGCCGCGACCCGGCCCGCGCCCTCGCGCGATTGGAAACCAAGTATCCCGGCTGCTCCGGGTGGACGGAAGAGGAGCTGTCTGCCCGATTGTCACCGCGCGAGTGGCGCGACTACGCCTTCGGCTACCGGCAGCAGGTCGAGGACTTGTCACTCGCGGAGATCGAGAGCCTGCCTGGGCTCTTCGCGGCGGCGGCGCGACGCGCCCGCGAGTCCGGTTTCGACGGCGTGGAACTTCACTTCGCCCACGCCTACACCATGTCGAGTTTCCTCAGCCGGACGAACCAGCGGACCGACGACTACGGCGGCTCGCTGGACAACCGCGCTCGCGTCTGCCTCCGCGCCATCGAGGCGGCCCGCGCCGCCGTGGGACAGGATTTCTGCCTCGGCCTGCGCTTGCTCGGCGAGGACAGCATCGAGGGTGGATCGACCGTCGACGACGCGGCGTGGTTCGCGGTGGCCTTCGCCCGCGCTGGCGTTGACTTCATCTCGGTGAGCCGGGGCGGCCGCTTCGAGGATGCGAAACGGCCGGCGGTGGGCGAGGCGGCGTATCCCTACACCGGGCACTCCGGGCTCATGTGCATGCCCACCTTCAAGTTCCCGGAAGCGCACAACCTCTACTTGCCGAGCACCGTCCGGGCGGCGGTGCGCGCGGCGGGGTTCTCGACACCGGTGGTGGGCGCCGGTCGCATCAACACCTACCCGGTGGCCGAGTCGGCCTTGCAACAGGGCCACTGCGACCTCGTGGGCATGGCCCGGGGCCTGCTGGCCGACCCGGACTGGCCGCAGAAGGTGCGCGCCGGGCAGGCGGAGAAGGTACATTATTGCAAGTACAACAACGTGTGCGAGGCGCTCGACCGCAAGCACTTGCCGGTCACCTGCCAGTTGTGGATGAAGCTGCCGGAGGGCGGGCGGCACCCGCCGGAGGCGTGGTAGTCGCCGACCCAGGCGATCTGGCCGATGTCGAGCAGGCCGCTACCCGCCCAGCGCCTTCCCCACGCTCCTGACGATCTCCGCCTCGTCGGGAAAGCCGAGGATCGTCTTCTTGGCCACGACCTGGCCGTCGACCTTCACCTCGAAGATCCCGCCGGAGCCTCGGATGAGTTCAGTGTCGATGTCGAGCTCCTCCCGCAACAATTCCGCCGCCCGGGTGGCGCGCGGGAGGTAGCCTCAGACGCCGCAGTAGGTGATGGAGACGCGACTCATGCCGCGACTCTAATCACCGCTCACTGCACCGGCACTTCCACCACCGCGCCTTCGGCCACGGCGGCCGCAGCCGCCTCGGCCTCGGCCTCGGCCTTGGCCTTCGCCTCGGCTTCCACGCGCTGCTTTGCTGCCTCCTCGGCCCTCGGCTTGAGCTTGGCGAGGCCCTTGGTGAAGTCGCCGCCGAGCATCTCGTCCATGTTCACGAACACGCCGAAGAGCTTGCCCATGAAGTCCTGCTGCTCGTCCAGCGACCAGGTCACCTTCGTGCCCTCGCCCTCGGGCGCGAAGCTGAAGGTGACGTCGGCCTTGCTGGGGAAGGGCTCGACGAACTCGAGGTCGTGCTCCACCTTGTTCTCGGCGGCGGAGGCCACGGTCATCTTGCCGCTGCCGATCTCCTCGCCCTTCCAGGTGTACCAGGCGCCCACGCCCGAGGGGTTCTCGGAGAAGCCCAGCGTGGCGGTGGGCTCGTAGTCGCGCCAGGGGTTCCAGTCGGCGAAGGCCTTCATGTCGGTGAGGAAGGGGGAAATATCGGCGGGCTGCGCCGCGAAGGTGGCGCTGCGCTCCACGTGGAGCTGGTCGGGCGCCATCGCCGCGGCGCCGCACACGCCCACCACCGCGAGGCCGAGAACGGCGCCGATTCCGAGGAGGATCTTCTTCAACATGGGTACACCTCGGCCTGGGCGCTATCTCACACCCTCGGCGGGGTCAACGAGCAGCCAGTCGAGCGCCTCTTCCACCACGCGGTGGGCGCCCTGCTTGCCCGTGCGCGCCGGGTCGTCGCGCTCGCCGCCGAGCGCGGCGTTGCTGACCAGCGCCACCGGCAGGCGGTAGTGCTCGCCGTCTGGCCCCGGGGCGAAGGCTCCCTCGCTCACGACGATGCCGCGACCGCGATCGGGCACCGCCCCGTGCGGCAGGGTCACCCAGAGCTCCCCGGTGCCCTGGTGCGCGCAGCCGTCGCTGGCCCGGCGCGCGATCATCACCTGCAAGGTGCGAAAACCGAGGTCGGAGCTATCCGCGCAGCCCGGTCCGAGTGTCGTCACCCGCGGCGAGGGCGTCGCGATCACGCGCCGGGTCACCCAGCTCATCGCGTTGGTGAACAAGCGGTGGTTGTCGCCGTAGCCGATCATCGTGGCGCCGAGGGCGTTCTGGTCGGCGATGACCACCACGCGGCCCTGGCCGACCTCGCCAGCCGCCACCACCGGCACCGGGCCGCTGGGCTCGTCGTCGCTGCGCTCGAGATCGCCGGTGAAACCTGCCGACTCGGCCTTGCGCCCCGGTTCGAAGCGGTCGGCGAAGCCGGCGAAGCTGGTGGACACCACCGCCTGAAGCCCCTCCACGCTCCCGGCCGTCATGAACCCCAGTCGCGACACGCCGTTGGTGATCTCGTGGGGAAAGACCTGGACCGTCTCGAACCACGCTCGCGCCCGGGGGCCGAGCCCGTACTGCGCGTCGACGGCGGTGACCGGCGGCAGCGAGAAGCCGAGCACCTCGGCGAGCTGCGCCAGCATGTCGCCGTGGGCGTAGCAGTCGCTGTGGTCGGTCACGAGGAGGAGCCCGCCGCCCGCGCGCACGAAGCGGTCGATGGCGCGCACCTCCGACCAGCGGAAGCCGGGCCCGTCGCCCGAGGGCAGGTTGATGAACAGGGCCGAGGCGCCGTCGAGCGTGCCCACGGGGTCCCAGCCGAGGCGCCAGCCCACCGGGCGTACCGCCATCGCCTCGCGCACCGGCGCGAAGGCGCGCCCGAGGCCGTGCATGCTGTCGTAGTCGTACTCGCCGGGGTCGAGGACACTGTCGGTGGGCTGCTTGCGGCTGTGCCACTCGTCGACGAGCAGCGCTCCATCGACCGCGGGGCGAGGCGCCCTCGACCAGCGCCAGGCACGCCCGCGCTCCCACAACCGGTACAGCCCGTAGCCCTGGTTCCGCGCGTAGCTCGGCAGCGACTCGAGGTGGCGCGGCGAGTCGGGGCCGGCCTCGGTGCAGGCCCACCCGCTGGCCAGCAGCAGCGCCGCCACCGCCACCGCGATCTTCCAGCGCCCGGGAACCATGCCGGGGAACTATGCCGCTGGCACCCGCGCCGGGGTTATCGAGAGGACGGTGACTCTCCCGCGCGCCGCCCTCCTGGCCCTCGCCTTGCCGGGCTGCGTGCTCTACCGCACCTACCCGCTCCTGAGCCTCGACGTGCCCGGCGAGCGCGACGCGCTCGAGCTCTCCGGGCTGGCGAGCCTCGACGACGGTCGCGTGGTGGCGGTGGCGGAGGGCGAGACGAGTCACCTGCTGGTGCCGGTGCCCGACCGTCCCGTGGCGCCGGGCGGGGTGCTCGACCTCTTGCCTCTGGTCGACGGCCG
>VGRQ01000376.1 GCA_016875315.1 Deltaproteobacteria bacterium
GCGGCAGCGTGAGCGACCACGACGCGCCCTTGAGCGTGCGCCAGGCCTCCGCCGCCGAGAAGGGGTGCCGTGACCCTGGCACGCCGAGCCCGGTCCAGATCGCGTAGACCGCGAGCAGGCCGCTGATGAACAGTGCCGGGACCAGTCCGGCGAAGAACAGGTCTGCCGGATCCACGGCGGCGCTGCCCTGGACGCTGATCGCGTAGATCAGCATGGCGATGGCGGGGGGGATCATGCAGCCGAGCGAACCCGCCGAGGTGATGAGGCCGACGCTGAAGTTGGTGGGGTAGCCGGCCTTCACCAGCGCCGGGAACATCACCGCGCCCACCGCCACCAGCGTGACCGGCGACGATCCCGAGATGGCGGCGAAGATGATGCAGGCGATGATGCTCGCCACCGCCAGGCCGCCGGGCATCCAGCCCACCAGCGCGCTGGCGAGGTCGGTGAGCCGCCTCGCGATGCCGCCCTTGGTCATGATCGCCCCGGCGGCGATGAAGAAGGGGATCGACAGGAACACGTTCTTCGTCGTGAGCGACTCCATCTTCACGACCATGCGGTCGAGCGTCTGGAGCGTCTCGCCCTCGCCGACGTAGAGCGTGAAACACAGAGCTGTCGCGACGCCTACCACTACGAAAAGCCGCGAGCCGAGCAGCGCGAGGGCGACGATCGCGCCCAGCAGGATCATCCCGTTCATCGTGCACCCCCAGCTTCTTCCTCGATGCCGAGCTGGCGCAGGGTGTCGTCCCCGCCCTGGGTCTCGGCGCCGGTCCACACCTTGAGCCCCTGGAGAGCGAAGCGGAAGGCGAGGATGCACATGCCCACGGGGATGGAGGCCATCACCATCCACTTGGGGATGTTGATGCTGGGAAGCCCCGGGATCTCCACCGGCGTGACCATGTTGCCGCTGGCGTGTTCGGACTGGGTCCAGGTGTCGAGGTGGCCGGGGATGTGGTTGCCGCCTTGCTCGTAGCCGAGGATCGACCTCGTCCCGAGCACGACCACCAGCGCGCAGAAGGCCGCCGTCACCCAGTGACCGATCGCCGCGACCTTCGGCGCCACGCTCGGCGGCCAGAGCTTGCTTCCCACGTCGAGGGCGAGGTGCCGGCGCTGGTAGGCGGCGAGAGAGGCGCCCGTCATGCCCATCCACAGCGTCAAGGACAGCGCCAGCGTCTGGCTCCAGATGAGCCCGCTCGGCAGCAACTTCCCGTAGGCCAGGAGCAGGGCACCGGTGGCCACGCCCACGCCGACACCCTTGGGCAGGGCGGCGGCGTCGTCGCGGGTACGAAGGGCGAGCACCGCGAGCCCGGCGGACACGAGCCCCATCCACACTGGCATCGCCGCCGCGCCCAGCGCACCCTCGAGCGCGTCGGGAACTAGCTTGCTGTCGGTGGTGGCGGTGACCCGGTACACCACGTCGAGAAACACGACGGCGCCCATCACCGCGAGGATGGCCGCCACGGTGGCGCGCTCCGCTCGGTAGAGGGCTGAATCGAGACGGTCGAGGGCTGCGATCAAGCGGCTCCTGGGGGGTGGCGCCCGGAGCCTATCAGAGACGAGCTATTTCGCCCCGGAGCGGTACTTCCCGAGCGCGTCGGTGACGGTCTTGTAGAGGGCCTTCTCGCCCGCGCTGGCCTTGCCCATGTAGGTGTCGCGCGCCGTCTTGGCGGGGCCCTCGAAGGTGGTCAGCTCGGCGGCGGTGGGCGTGTACGTCTGCACCTTCATCGAGGCGAAGTTGGCCACGAGGATCGGGTGCAGGGCGCGGATTTCCTTGCGCATGCGCACCGCGAGGTCGGCGCGGGTGGCCAGGATCACCTTCTTGATGTCTTCCGGGAGCGCGTCGTACCAGGCCTTGTTCAGCACGATGGCGGCAGGCTGGTAGATGTGGTTGGTCAGCGTGAAGAACTTGGTGTTCGACGTCCACTGGGCGGCCGAGGCGTAGAGCGGGGTGTTGTCGTAGCCGTCGATCACGCCGGTTTGCAGCGAGGTGAGCACCTCGGTGGTGGGGATGGGCACGGGCGAGGCGCCGAAGGCCTGGTACATCGCCAGGTGGACCGGGTTTTCCTGCGAGCGCATCTTGTGGCCCTTCAGGTCGGCCGGGCTCTTGATGAAGCCGAAGGTGGTGCCGAAGCTGCGGTAGCCGTTCTCCGACCAGAAGCCGAGCTGCAGGCCGCGATCCCGGAAGTTCTTCTCCAGCGGGGCCAGCGCCGCGCCGTCGAGCACGTAGTCGGCCTCGGCAGCGGTCTTGAAGAGGAAGGGCAACTCGAGGATGTTGAGCTCGGGCACGATCGACGCGATGGCACCGGTCGACGCGCCCACGCCCTGGATCTGGCCGCGCTGCGTTTGCTGGACGGTCTCGTTCTCGTCGCCGAGGATGCCTCCGAAGAACACCTTTACCTTGAGACGGCCCGCCGTGGCGGCTTCCGCCGCCTTCTTGAACTGCGCGAGGCCGTCGCTCCACGGCGTGCCCTCCGGGGCCACGGTGGCGAGCTTCATCGTGTAGGTGCCGTCCTGGGCCATCGCCGGGAGGGCGGTGGAGGCGGCGAGCGCGGCAGATCCGGTGATGAAGGCGCGACGGTGCATGCGGCTGTCCTCGGGGTGGAGAAGGCGCCGCGATGTAGCACGCGCGCCGCGAATCTCAACCCGTCGCCATCGCCGGGGCATCCGGTGTTAGCGGCGCGGGCATGAAACGCCGCCTGCTCGACTGGCTCGCTTGCCCCGCCTGCGGCGAGGGCGATCTGCACCTCGAGTCCCGCCGCTCCGAGTGGCGCAAGGCCTTCGCCGGCCACTGGGAGCCCGACGAGGTGGTTCCCGGCCTGGAGGATGGCAAGGTCGAGGAGATCATCGAGGGCGAACTGCGCTGCCCCGGCTGCGGCGCGAAGTACCCGATCGTCGACAGCATCCCCAGGATGCTCGGGCCGGGCTCCGAGGCCGGGCCCTCCACCGGTCACCGGTGGACCCAGTTCGAGAACGCCGTCCCCGAGTTCGAGAAGAACTTCCTCGACATCGCCCAGCCCCTGGAGCCGGGCGACTTCATGGGACGGCTGGTGCTCGACGCCGGCTGCGGCTTCGGCCGGCACGCGCTCTTCGCCACCCGCTACGGCGCCGAGGTGGTGGCGCTCGACAGCTCGCCCGAGGCGGTGGCCTCCTGCCTCGCCAACCTGGGCGAGGGGGTGCGCGGCCACGTGGTGCAGGGCGACATCGATCGTCCCCCCTTGAAGCGCGGGATCTTCGACCTGGTGTTCAGTTACGGCGTGCTCCATCACGTGCCCAACGCGCGCGCCACCTTCGCCATGCTCGGCGAGCTGGTGAAGCCGAACGGCAGGCTTTCTATATGGGTTTATGGCCCGCGCCAGGGCACCACGCGCATCGTCACCGGCGCCCTGCGCGGCGCCACGGCGGCGATGCGTCCCGAGCAACTCCACCGCTTCTCGCAGGTGGTGGCCAGCGGCCTGCGCGTCTTCTCCCACACGCCCTACCGGTTCCTGTCGCCGGTCCCGCCCTTCGGGTGGGTCTTGTCGCACCTGCCGCTGCACGACCATCACCGATGGCCCTTCGACGTGGTGGTGGCCGACATCTACGATCGCCTGCGCGTCCCGGTCACCGGCTACTTCACCGGCGAGGAGATCGAGGGCTGGTACGCCGAGGCCGGCTATGCCGACATCAAGGTGTCGCGACGCCTGACCAACACCGAGAGCTTTCGCGGGCTGGGCACCCGGCGCTAGCCTGGAGGGAGGATGGAGGAGGGAGGCTGGAGGAGCGCGCGGCGGTGGGCGGCCGTCGTCGTGGTGTTGCTCGCGGGCCTCGCGTGGTGGGCCACGCGTCCGGAGATCCCCGAGGTCGAGCCGGTCGCGACGGCGGCGCCGCCCGCGGCGCCCGCGGGCGCGCGGAAGCCGGTGCAGCTCCGTCGCCCGGCGAAGGCAACCGAGAAGGTGGCCGACTCGCGGGTGGGCGAGGCGTTGGGGCGCGCGGTGACCGAGATAGTGGCTGACCGGGCCGCGGGCGGCGCCGAAGGGGGAGATCAGGCGGCACCCGGTGACGACGCGCCACCCCTGGAGATGCCCATGGCGGCGATGCGAGACAGCATCGTGAGCGGGCTGCTCACCTGCCTCTCCGGCGACGGACCGGAACTCAGGCGGGTCGACGCGGAGATCACCCTGTCGCTCGACGACGCGGGCCTCGCGGCGGTCGACCTGTTGTTCCCCGCCGACGTCGAGCCCCCGTCCGGCTTCGCCGAGTGTGCCACCGAGGTGTACTGGGCGGAGGACTGGCCGCGGAGCGAGGCGCCGTCGATGTCGACCATCGGTGTGAGCCTGGCGGTGGGGGGCGGCGAGTAACGGCGCCAGGGCGGAGGGAGGCTGGAGGAGGCGCGCTCGTCCTTCGGGCGGCGCAGCTGCAGAGGCGACGACCGCAATGCGGCCGTGGCTCAGGCCCGCCCTCGCAGATCCCTCCCTCCTCACTCCTACTCGAACAGCTCGCCCACGCTCCCAGTCAGGACGTAGAGCCACGGCATTGCCTCCATCCGCGACCAGGACACGATTTGGTCGCCCTCGATGGCGTGTCCCGATCGCTCGGTGCCCACCAGGTGCCACAGGGGAAAGTGTATGCGCTCGCCCTCGGGCGCCCCCTGCGCCCCGGTGCGGACCACAACGTAGCCGTCGCTGTCGAGCAGCAGGGCTTCCGCCGGGAGGTCGCCCGGCGCCATCAGCGTGCTGGCGAGGTAGCGCACGGTGAGATCGACGCCGGCCACGCCGACGAGCGACCCGTCGAGGTCGCGGAGCGGCATGGTGCAGCTCATCAACAGGCCCATCCCGCTCTCGTCCACGTAGGGACGGCCCCAGCGGGGGCCCTGGCCCTGCGCGCCGAGCTGGTACCAGGGGCGGGCCCGGGGGTCGTACTCGGGCGGGTAGACGCCGGTGCCCGGGTAGCCGACCATCACGCCGCCGGTGGTGGCGACGTAGCTCCACACCACCGGGGCGCCGACTTGCAGCACCATCGTCTGTGGGTCCTGGCTTGACGGCGCGCTCTCGACGACGGCGCGTTGCAGCTCGGGCGCGAGCGAGGCGAGCGCGCGGGCACTCTGGTCGGCCGCGGCCCCCCGGGTGCCCACCGCGTAGACGATGTCGGGGAAGCCGAAGGACGTGGGACCGCCGTACACCTGCGAGGCCACCAGGTCGGGGGGACGGCGCTCCGGGTCGGCGAAGTCGGTCCACAGGTACACCTGGCCCGCCTCGCGGTGGCGGATGGCGCGCTCGGCGGCGCTGGAGACGGCGCGGAGCAGGCCCTCGTAGCGCAGCAGCACCCAGTCGATCTCCCTCGCCCGCTGCACGGTGGTGCCGGTGACGGTCACCAGCCGCGCCGCCCATGCGTCGGCGGCCTGCCGGTCCCACTCCCGCACCGCGAGGGCGATCGCCACCAGCGACCCGAAGGCGAGCCCGGCCAGGAGCGTGACCAGGAGTGCCAAGGACGCCACCCGCTCGCGATTTCTGACCATGAAGCGGCCGAGGCGCTGCACGCCGCTGTCGGGCGAGGCCGCCACCGCCTCGCCGCGGATCACGTGGCGCACGTCGGCGGCGAGGGC
>VGRQ01000377.1 GCA_016875315.1 Deltaproteobacteria bacterium
CTCGCGACTCTCGGAGTACACTTCGCGTCACAGGACGACGGGGGTCCGGCTCGGGTGGACCATCTGCACGATTTCGATGGGCAGCCCAGCACTGCGAGCCTCGCAGAGGACGGGTTTGATAGCATTGTGGCGTATGGGTCAGTGCGGATCCTAGACTTGAACGGCGCGTACTAGCGAGGAGGGGGCGTGGGTCATCACACACTTTCCACCGCCACCGGGCCCTACTCCCCCTCCCATGGAGTGCCGTACGAGACACAACTCGTCCGCGTGACGTACACCTGGGCCGGACGCCCAGCCCAGTGCTTCGTGAGGCTCGGCCTACCCGCCGGCGTGTCGGGCACGGTTGGGCTCGCCGCCCTAATCGTCGGCGGGGCGACGGACGATGTATTGTGCGACGAACCCACCCCGACCAGTGTCACCCCCCTGGAGTACGACAGCCAGGTTTCCGGCACGGCTTTCCCATTCCACTCCGCTGCCGCTGCGGTCCTCACCAGCGGCAGCAGCGAGACGTGGACCCGCGACGGCGACCCGATGATCACGATGCTGTTCCTCGGCCCCGGCCGGGGCGACGGCAGCGACTGCGGCTTGCCCGGCGTGACGCTGTCGTCGAGCGGCGACCCTACCGTCGCGGACACGCCGTCGAACACCACCGGCGACGACTACTACGGGGAGATGTCACTCGCCGCCTTCACCGCCGCCGTGCGCGCCGCGAGGGACATCGTGGACGAATACTACGGCGGCAACGTCGAGCCCGCGCTGATCGTCGTGTCGCACTCCGACGGCATCACGCTCGCCTCGCAGTACGTGGCCCGGAACGGCGACGCCATCGTCCTCATCGACGTGGAGGGCCCGACCGACGCGCTCGAGAAGACCGTCGCCACGGAGTGCTTCGATCCGTTTGGCACCTTCGTGCCGATGGGCGCCTGCGCCGTCGCCACCCTCCCGGGCACGCTCGACTACGCCACCTGGTCGGCGTGCCGGTCCCTCGACCAGCAGTGCGGGTCGAGCGCCTTCTTCGAGCGCGCGTGGGAGCGTTTCTTCCGGCCGCCCGACGAGCCACCCCTCCTCGCGTCGATCCGCGCCGCCTACCTCGGCGCCCCCCCCTTCGCCGACGCCGACCAGGTGCTCCACGAGCCCTACGACCCCCTGAACGCGATCGAGTTCGACTGGGGGAGCGTGCTCGACGGCACGGTGGTGTCCTTCTGGGAGCAGATCTCGGCCATCAACTTCCTCCCGCGCCGTCGCGTCCCGTACGTGCGCGCCGGCTGCTGGCGCGACCACGCCCAGCCGGACCACTACCTGGGGCGGCACAACACGCGCGCGCTCATGGCCGCCGCCCGCTCGGGCCAGGCCTCGCCGGCCGACCTCTTCTGGCTGCCGGACGCCGAGGGAGACCCGGTCCGGTTCTCCACCTCGGGATACGACCCGGACAGCGCCGTCGGCCAGTTGCCCCTGGCAGCGAACTGCGAGCCAGGCGGCAGCCGCTCCGGCTCGACGATAGAGGTCGACCTCGCCCGCTGGGCCTTCCAGGCCTGGCTCGCGGGAGACTTCCCCTACTCGGGCTACTACGCGTGCATGGCAAGCTGCGAGGGTCCCCCCTACGACGACCCGGCCATGGCCGCGCACCGCAGGCCCTGCGTCGAGGCGTGCCTCCGCGGCCGCTGCGGACTGGACGGCACCTGCTACCAGGGCATCCTCCCGTCCGCGGTCGGCTACATCGAGGCCCACTACGCCCAGCGCTTCCACGAGGCGGCGGACCGCTGCGTGGGCGAGTTCGGCTGCCAGCCGGAGCGCCGCGTCGAGTGCCTGGACGCGGCCGCCGCGGAGTTCATCGACGTCAACGGCGCGGCCGGATCCATCGAGGTCGCGTTCTACCGCTGGTTGCACCCCGACGAGTGGGACGATGCGTGGCGCCCCGGCGACTGTCCATGACCCTCGCGGCGCCTGCGCGCCCCGCCGCCCGGGAACCCCGGGCACGCCCCCTCGGCCCAGCGGCGGCGGTGCCGGGGCAGGGGGCCCCCTCACGCCCCGCGGAGGTGTAGCGTCCGGCCTTCGACCACCCGGTCCTCGCTCCACGTCCGGTCTTCCCAGGACAGGCCCTCCCGCTGGTCGAAGAGGATGAGCCAGCCCTCGCGCTCGCCCATGGTGTCGAGGTACTCGCCGAGCTGCTGCACCCCGTCGCGGATGGCCCGATCGAGCGTGCCCCGGTCGGGCCGGACCCGCTTGAGCTCGATCACCGTCCGGGCGCCGGCCATCTCCACGCACAGGTCCACGCGACCGGACCCGGCGGCGAACTCGCGGTGGATTTGCCCGCCGCCGTTGACCACCTTCTGCAGGAATGCCATGAACGCCAGGTGCACGGTGGCCTCGCGATAGCCCTCCGGCGCGTGACGCACCGCGAAGTCGGAGCTCTCGCGCCACCACTGGAGGAACTCCGCCACCAGCACCGGGGCGTCGAGCGTGCCATCGGCGCGGAGCCAGCGGGCGCGGGGGAGCACGAGGTTGTCCTGGGCGGTGAGCGCAAGTTCCCGCGCGATCACCTCGCGGTAGATGGGGCAGGACACCTCGGCCGGTCGCGCGGTGGGGTGGACGAGCCCGAGGTCGACGCAATAGGCGAAGTCGTCGGAGTGCACCGGCACCTCGTCGCCGCCGATCAGGACGGCCTGCATCACCGCCGCCACGCGCGGCTCCCGGAGCCGCTGCGCGAGGCTGTCAAGGTGGGTGGTGCGCGCCAGGACAAGCGACTGCCTCGCCGCATCGACGTGCAGCGCGGTGATTGGCGTGCCGCGATCGGTCACCAGCGTGTCGACACACTCCGCGGCGAGAGCGTTCACGAGGAAGGGCTGCCCGCCGGTGAGCGCGTGCGCGAGCGCGACCGCCTCCGGAGTGAACGCCTGTCCGGTGTCCGCCTCGTGCTGCCCGTACAACTCGCCCACCTCGGCCAGCGTGAAGTTGCGCAGCGTGAGCGACTTCGCCTTCACGTTGAACGGCGATCCAGAGTTCACCGGCGCGCCGTCCTTGGCGGTCACGAGGTAGTCGCGGAGGTCGCGCATGCCGACCAGGGCCACCGACGCCGGCGCGTGGGCGGGGCGCGACGGGAAGCCCGCCCGGAGCTGGCTCAGCAGGTTCACCAGCGGGTAGCTCGCCACCGAGTCGACCTCGTCGAGGAACAACACCAGCGGCACCGGCGCCAGCGCCGCGCTCCAAGCGCGCAGGAAGGCACCCAGGCGGCCACCCTGTACCCCCTCGGGCGGCGGTGCCGGGCGTTGCCCCGGCGGGAGCTGGATCGCGGCCTCGCCGTGGATGGCCGCCATCCACAGCCCCTCGGCGATGGCCAGGTCGTCCATCCCGCGGCTCGACTCCACCGACGCGTGCACCGCCGCCACGCCGCGCGCGCGCAGCACCGCAGCGAGCGCCCGCATCGAGGTGGTCTTTCCCGTCTGCCGGGCGGCGTGCACCACGAAGTACTGCTTCCGCTCTACCAGCTCCAGCACGGCCGCGAGTCGCCGCTCGGCGGGGAGCATGTAGTGATCGACAGGGTCGCAGGGGCCGGCGGTGTTGAAGAAGCGGGGCATCGACCTGGGGAGCGTATCGCAGGGTCCCGCCGCCGGAGCGCCCCCGGCGGCCGGCCGCCACCGCGTTTCCCCGTGCGCGCTCGCCCACTTCCCGGGCGCGCGAGGAACTCGGATGTCGCTGCACCGCCTCTGAACCCAACACCGGCCCGCAGGTCGCGGGCCTCTGATGGCGTAGGCAGCCTGGCTCCCGGGCGGCCCGCGCCGCCTGGAGTCACACGTGTTTGAATCTGCTCTCGAACGTGTGATCAACGACGTCGTCGTCCCCTCCGCCAGCGACGTCGATCGCGAGGGTCGTTTCCCGGCCGCCGCCGTGGCCGCCCTCGGCGAGGCGGGCCTGTTCGGGCTCACCGTCGCCACCGAGCACGGCGGCATGGGCCTCGGGCTCGCCGAGGCGGCCCGGGTGGTGGAGCGGCTCGCCCGCGCCTGCGGCAGCACCGCGATGGTGGCCTGCATGCACTACAGCGGGGTGGCGGTGCTCAACGCCACCGCGCCCGCGGCGGTGCTCCGCGAGGTAGCGGCCGGGCGTCACCTCTCCACCCTCGCCTTCTCCGAGCAGGGCTCGCGGAGCCACTTCTGGGCGCCCCTGTCCACGGCGCGGGCCGACGGCGACCGCGTGCACCTCGACGCCAACAAGTCCTGGGTCACCAGCGCCGGCCACGCCACCGCCCACGTGTGGTCGTCGCGACCCACCGGGGGCGAGGGCGTGTCGACCTTGTGGCTCGTTCCTCGCGACGCCGCCGGGCTGTCGGGGCGCGGTCCCTTCGACGGCCTTGGCCTGCGCGGCAACGACTCCTCCCCGGTGCGCGCGCAGTGGGTGACCGTGCCCGCCGGGGCCCGCCTCGGCGGCGACGGCAAGGGCTTCGACCTGATGATGGGCGTGGTGCTCCCCACCTTCAACTTCCGGCTCGACGACCTCCCCTTCTCCGACGAGATCCCGCGGATCTACGCGGCAGCCGCCGCCTCGTAGTGGGACCCTGCCACCGCCCTCGACTGGTCGTTGCCGGTCGACCTCGACGACAACGTGGAAGACGCGGTGGTGCAGGTGATGAGCTACCTCGTGGAGAACGAGACGGCGGCGCTCCTGGTGCCCGCCCGCTTCTGCGCCGAGACACACCCGCACTTCCGCGAGATGATGCAGTGCCTCGCCATCCAGTGCGCCGACGAGGCGCGGCACATCGAGGTTTTCACCCGCCGCCTCCGCCTGGCGGGGCGCTCGCCGGGGCTCTCCACCGCCGGGGGACAGGCCTCGCTCAAGACCCTGGTCGACGAGCCGGACTTCGCGCTGGCGAGCTTCATGCTCTCGGTGCTCGGCGAGGGCGGCTTCCTCGCGCTCTTGCGCTTCCTCGACCACTACGGCCCCGACGCGATCACGCGGCAGGTGTGCCGGCTCGCCGCGGGCGACGAGGCGCGTCACGTCGCGCTCGGCGTGGCGCACCTGGAACTGTCGGCCCGGCAGCTGGGACCGCCTGGCGCAGGGCTGGGACGCGGTGGTGGCGCTGAAGCAGGAGATGGACCAGGGGCGGCGGGTGCGACTGCGGCGGATCGGCTTCAGCGAGGCCGAGGCCGCGCGACTGTCGGGGTTGCACACCCGGAACTTCATGTAGTGACGTGAGCCGGTACTGGACGCCGTAGCGCAGGGCGTACACAATATGGCTACGAGGTTCACCATGCGTTTCGTCAGCATCCGCGACATCCGGAACACGCCCGCCACCGTCTGGGAGGCCCTGGGCACCGACGACCTCGTGCTGACGTCCAACGGCGACCCGGTCGCGCTGATCGTGCGCGTCGAGAAGGACAGCCTCGACGAGACCGTCTCGATGCTGCGGAGGGCTCGCGCCCAGCAGGCGCTCGCCGCCATCCGCGCCGGGGCAAGGCGGGAAGGCACCTCGGCGCTCACGAGCGCCGAGATCGACGCGGAGATCAGCGCCGCTCGCGCGGAGCGGAAGCACGCGTGAGGATCGTGCTCGACACCAACGTGCTCGTTTCTGGCGTGCTCAACCC
>VGRQ01000378.1 GCA_016875315.1 Deltaproteobacteria bacterium
CCCCTCCGGGTGGCTGTCCATCCCCGTGAACTCGGCGCCGCCAATGCTCACCGGCACCGGCATCGCGTGGACGAGCATCGACGACCCCTGGCTCCTCTACGCGACCGAGGGTGGAGGCGCGTGGCGAGGGGCGATGACGTGGTAGCGGCCCTGCTGCTGGCGTGCGCGGCGCCCATGGACGGCGGGGTTGACCCGCCGGCGCTCGACGCGCCCGTGGCCGCCGACTCCAGTCCACCTGTCGATTCCGCCACCCCGGACACTGCCCCGTCCATCGAGCCGGGACTACCGCCGGACACGGGTGACCCTCCGGTCGCCACCACCGACCCCGACCACGACGGCGACCACTTCCCCGCCTCGCTGGACTGCGACGATCTCGACCCCGAGGTGAACCCGGGTGTCAGGTCCGACGCCTGCGACGGCGCGGACGCCGACTGCGACGGCAACGCGGTGGGGCCCGGTGCCTGCGGCGAGTTCCTGCCCTTCGACGACGAGGACTTCGCCATGTGGACCGGGGCCACCGCCGGTGGGGAGCTGCACGGGCGCGGCGCGGCGCCCCTTGACGGCGGTGGCATCGTCTTCATGTCCGACTCCGGGTACGCGGAGGCGCCTCTCGACACCAACTGGGGGGGATTCGCCGCGCGCACGCTGATGCCAGCGACGGGGGGCGAGTCGTGGATCGCGGAGGGTACGCCGTACTGGGCCGGCAAGCCGGACTCCGACATTCTCGGCGACGCGCGTGTGACGGGTGATTTCGACGGGGACGGGAACGAGGATCTCGCGTTTCTGGTCTACGGCCAGAGCAGCTGCTGCGAGCCCGGCCTCTTCGTGCAACTCGGGCCCCCCTCGAGCTGGCACTCGGGCGGCGCGTACATTCGGGACGTGGCCGACGGCTGGTGGCACGTGGACTGGTACAACGCGGCGATCGACATGAACTTCGGTGCCGACTGGGACCCGGGCCACGATGTCGATGGCGATGGCTTCAGCGACATCGTGGTGTACGCCCGGGGCGACATCTACGACAACGCGGGCGGCTACGTGTTCGGCCTCGCCGGTCGCGCCGGCGCCCCGCCCTACGACGTGTCGCCGTTCGAGGGCATGGTACTCACCGAGTCGAGGGGCGGCGACGACGACGACGGCGACGCGGTGAGGGTCGGTCCGGACATCGACGGAGACGGCCTGTCGGAGCTGCTGGCGAACACACCATGGAACTCCCTCTCGATCTACGACATCTCGGGAGCCTGGCCCTCGGGCGCGGCGAACGTGCTCGACGTGATGGCCACGTTGCCCGGCGAGGACCCCTCCGAGGATTTCTTTCATTTCCCCAACCGGCACGCCACTCTGGGCGACCTCACGGGCGACGGCCTGGAGGATCCCACCTGGTACCGATACCAGCACCCCGCGAACAATGACTTTCGCCTGTGCCTGGAGGTGGCCGACGCGGCGGCGCTCGCCTCGGCGACCACCACGGCCGACGCAGTCTTCGCGTCCGCCTGCGAGGAGTCAAGGAGCACCGGCGCACCCGAGAACCAGGCGGTGTCCGACTTCGACGTGGATGGTGACGGCCTGCGCGACGTGCTGTATGGCTCGTCCCACCCTTTCGACTACACCGCGGGAGCGAGCACGGGCGTGTTCGGCTGGTTGCGCTCGGGGCTGCTGAGTGAGGGAGGCGCGCGTGATATCTCCGAGTTCGGCCCGTGGTGGCTCACCGAGGAGGCAGATGCTCTCTCCGCCGCCGACCTCGACGCCGACGGCTACCCCGAGCTCGTGGTGAGCCACCCGGACTGGGACTCCGACACCCTCGAGGACGTGGGTCGCGTGGCGGTGATCCCCGGGTTCGACATCCCGTACGACGATCCCTCGCGGTGGTAGGCCGACCGATGACCGCCTCGCCCGGTGAGCCCGGCCCCGCGACTCCGCCGCCCCCCTACTCCCCCGACTTCGCCGGGCTCCAGCTCGTGCGGGCGTAACAGTCGATGATCTCGTCGCCCGTCAGCTCGAAGCCGAGGAACGCGTTCCCGTCGATGTTGGTGCGCCCGTTGTTGTCGGTGTACACCAGCCCCGAGAAGTTCACGTAGAGCGGGCCCGCCTCGTGCTGGTGCAGGCCGGACATGGTGAAGCCGCCGCGGAGGTCGACGGCCGCTTCCAGTCGTTCCTCGGGCTCGTCCTGGAAGTAGGCGTAGAGCGTGCTCGGGGCGCTGCCCTTCACCTCGAAGGCCCCGATCCAGTCCGACTCGGTGGACAGGTCGAAGTTGGGCACGGCGCAGCCGTCGTTCCAGTACTCGGCGCCGAGGGTGGTGGTCCATAGGCCGAGCACGTCGGGGATGTTGCCGGTGTCGCCGCCGTTGCCATCGACGTCGCCGCAGTTGCTGCCACTCTGGCCACTGTCGCCACTGTCGCCGCCGGGCGCGCACGCCACGAGCAGGAGGAAGCTGAGTCGGTTCATGGTGTGTCTCCTCTGGGTTCGGTAGGCAAGGCTTCGAGCACGAAGACGATCCGGCGGTTGAGGGCGCGCCCCTCGGGGGTGTCGTTGCTGGAGATGGGATCCTGGGCGCCGCGACCGGCCCAGGTGAGGCGGTGGGGCGACACGCCGAAGCCCTCCGCCAGCTCGCGCGCCACCGACGCGGCGCGGTAGGCGGTCCACTCCCAGGGCGTGGGCAACAGCTTGCGAGCGGCGGCGGGCGGCGTGGTGTCGTCGCCATGGGCCAGCACGGTGACTGCCACCTCGGGGTGCAGCTTCACCGCCATCGCCACCAGGTCGAGGATCGGCCAGGCCTCCTCGCGCAGCGACAGGCTGTCGGGCGCGTAGAGCTCGTCGAGGGGGATGCTCACCATCGTGCGACGTCCAAGCCGCGACACCGCCGCCTTTTGCCCGTTCATCACCTGGAGCAGCTCGGCGTAGAGCGGGTCGGGGGCGGTGGTGTCGGCGCAGGTGGCGAGCTGCTCCTGGAGTCGCGACACCTTCTGGCGCAGCGCGATCACCTCGCGGTCGAGCTGGCCGATCAAGGCCCGGTCCTCGGCGGCGCCCCCGCGAGCGGGATCGACGAGCAGCGAGAGGGCGAGGATCACCGCGGCCTAGCCCGCGAAGCCGTGGCCGAGCGGGGGGTCGATGCCCCACTCCGCCGGGCCGAAGCCCTTCATCGCCTGGGGGAAGTTGCCCGAGGCGCGCAGCCGGAGGTAGCGGTCGATCCAGCGGCGGAGATCCTCGGGATAACGCCAGTCCCAGCGGCCGTCCTTGCGCTGCCGGGCCATGGTCATCCACGCCAGCACCCCGGGGTGCATCAAGGCCGGTTCGCCGTCCTGGGGGCCGCCCGCGAAGCGGAGGGTGCCGTCGGCGTCTTTCTTGATGAAGGGGCCGGGCGGCGGGTCGACCATCACGTCGCCCCACTCGGCCAGCTCGGGCACCGTCTCCGGGGCCGAGAAGCGGTCGGCCAGGGTGACGAAGCAGCGCCCGCAGGCCTCGGCGTCGTTGCCGGCGCGGTGCGCCTCCTCGAGCTGGATCTCCAGGCGCTTGCACAGGTCGCCCAGCTTGTGGCCCTTGGCCTCGCGGTGGAACTTGTGCGACATGTCGAGGGTGTCGGCCTCGGCGGCCGGCTGCGGCCAGCTCCCGAGCCCGGCGGTGGTGAACTCGCAGCCGAGGTGGCGCTTGTCGAAGGAGAGGTTGTGCGCGACGATCAAGGCGCCGTCGAGCAACTTCCACACCTCGCGCGCCACGTCGGCGAACGGCGGCTTTCCCGCCACGTCGTCGTTGGCGATGTGGTGGATCTCGGTGCTCTCCCGGGGGATGGGGATGCCGGGGTTCACCAGCCACTCGTGGCGGCGGAGCTGCGAGATGCGGCCGCTCGGGTCGAGGCGCAGGCTCACCGCGGCCACCTCGATCACCCGGTGCCCTTCCTCGGGGGCAAAGCCGGTGGTCTCGGTGTCGAAGGCCACGATGGGCAGGTCGCGCCAGCGCATCCCGCCCTCGTACTACGCGCGCCGGCGCCGCGACAGGGCGCCCAGCGTCGAGAGCGCGAGTGCGATCGCGCCGGTGGCCGACGTCGTGTTGCAGCCGCACTCGCCGGTCGCGGTGAGGCCGGGACCGCCGCCCGCGGCCTTGTCGCCGCCGTCGTCGCCGCCCCCGTTGCCATTGCCGTTGCCATTGCCATTGCCATTGCCGTTGCCGTTGCCGGTGTCGTTGCCCCCGCCCTCGTCGTCGTCACAGGCGGTGCCGATCCCGTCGCCGTCGGCGTCGGCCTGGTCGGCGTTTTCCACCTTCTCGCAGTTGTCGCTGTCGTCCACCACGCCGTCGTCGTCGTCGTCGAACCAGGACACCACCGGGTTGCGGAAGTAGGCGCTGTCGCCGTCGTACTCGCCGTTCTCGGTGTAGAGGCCCTGGTTGTAGCCGTAGAAGCCGATGCCGGTGAGCATGATGTCGGCGGGGGCCTCGAGCTCCATGGAGATCTGGTTCCAGCGCACGGTGATCGCGCCGTCGTCGATCGCGATGCGAGCGGTGTCGTAGTCGCCCTCGTTGAAGGTGCGGGTGCTCTCGGCGAGCACCGTCACGTTGCGACCGCTCACCTCGATCACCGCCGACGAGGGCGTGTCGATCTCCTCGGTGGGGCACCACTTGTTGTCGCTGCCGCCCGCCGAGCCGCACACCAGGAGCATGTAGTAGCTCGCGTCGCCGTCGTGGCCGAACACCAGGCCCCAGCCGTCGTTGTCATCGACGTAGACCTCCACCTCGTAGACCCCCTGCCACACCGGCTCGGCGTCGTGTACCAGCCAGTTGTCGCTGCCGTCGCCGCTGCCGAAGCCGTTGCCCCCGTGGTCGTACCAGGGGAAGGCCCAGGCACCGCTGCCATCGAAGTCGTAGCCGCCCCAGGGGTCCTCGTCGTAGCCGTTGATCCAGCCGCCGGAGCCGGCGATGGAGTCGCCGTCGTCGGGGAAGCGGGTGTACGTCCATGCCTCCACCTCGCCCGCGTGAACCTGGGTCGCGAGGAACAGCGCAAACATGATTCTCTCCGGAGGCGCCTACTATGTCCCGCGTGCCTGGGAGCCGGCGCGGCGGAGGGTCAAGAATCTGTCGGGAGGTCCCCTTGCGCGTTGTGCCCCGCCGTGCTCTACATGGCTTGACTCGCCCGGGAACCCCATGCTTGCCCGACCCGCACCCTCGCCGCGCGCGCGCGAGCAGGTGCTCGTCATCGATGCCTCCGATCCGTCTGGACGGACCTACCATGTCGCTCTCGGCAGCGACGATCGCATGATCCACGCCTGCACCAGCGCGCAGGCGGGCCTCGCCTTGCTGCCCGACGTGCGGCCCGACGTGGTGATCGCCGCGCTCGACACCGCCGACCTCCCCGGGCTGCGGCTCCTGGAGGCGGTGCGGCATCGCCAGCCGGGGGTGCCGGTGATCGTGATCGCCGCCCATCCCACGGTGGAGGGGGCGGTGCAGGCGCTCCGCGCGGGCGCCGTCGACTACCTCGGTCGCCCGGTGTCGCCGGGGTTGTTGAGCGAGAAGGTGGTGCGCGCGCTCTCGGAGGCCCGTTCCTCGCGGCAGCTCGCCC
>VGRQ01000379.1 GCA_016875315.1 Deltaproteobacteria bacterium
CGGCGCTCAGCGCGCCCGGCGCGAGCGCGGCGGCCACGGCGGACGGCCGCGTGTACGTGCTCCCCGGCGGCGCCTTCGACGGCACCACCACCGATCTGCTGGGCGCCGCAACGACCACCGTGTCGGGCGGCACCGATAGCGCCGCCTTGCGGGCCAGCGGGCTCGCCGACATCGATGGCGACGGCACCGACGACCTCCTGCTCGGCGCCCCCGGTCCCAGCGAGCTCTATTTCACCTCGTTCGCCACGCTCGCGCTCGGCGGCGACCAGTCGCCGCTTCGCTCCACGCCGAGCTTCACCACGCAGAGCAGCAGCCACCAGCTCGGCGTCGCCGCGCTCGGAGAGGACATCGACAACGACGGCGATACCGACCTGGCGATCTCTACGGGCCGGGTGCCGGGCGGGGTCCTGCTGTTCGTCCAAGAGTAGCGCGGAACAGGCGAATCGCCGTCTCGCCGCTCACCACCGCCACCGCCACCATCATGAGGAAGATGAGCCCGGCGTTGAGGTAGCCCTGGAAGTTCGCCATCGGCAGGAACTTGCGGGTGGCCGCCTGCCAGCCGGCCGTGAGCGTGGTGGTGGCCACGAAGGCGAAGGGGAGGAGGGTGACCCAGGCGTAGCGAGCGCGCCCGCTGTTGACGATCACCGTGGTGCCGACGCAGAGCGCCACCGCCGCGAGCAACTGGTTGGCGATGCCGAACATCGGCCAGATAGTGCTGATGTTGCCGGTGAGGATGAAGTAGCTCCACCCCGCCACGACGAGGCCGGTGGCGAGCACCGTCCCCGGCATCCAGTCCACCTGCCCGAGCCTCGGGTGGGCGCGCCCGAGGAACTCCTGCACGAGGAACCGTGCCACGCGGGTGCCGGTGTCGATGGTGGTGAGGATGAACAGCGCCTCGAACATGATCGCGAAGTGGTACCAGTACCCGAGCAGCGAACTCATCCCGGGTAAACCTGCGAAGATCTGCGCCATGCCCACCGCGAGCGACACCGCGCCGCCCGGGCGCCCGGCGATGGCCTCGCCGATTTCCGTCTCGAAGGTGGGGAGGTTCACCATCGAGAGCCCCATCCTGGTGAAGTTCTCGGTGGCGACGTTGATCGCGTAGTAGTCACCCGGGTGGAGGCAGGCCGCCGCGATGAGCGCGGTGATGCCCACCAGCCCCTCGAGCAGCATCGAGCCGTAGGCGATGGGCCGGGCGTGGCTCTCGGCCATGATCATCTTCGGGGTCGTCCCGCTGGCCACGAGGCTGTGAAAGCCGCTGATCGCGCCACAGGCGATGGTGATGAAAACGAAGGGAAACAGCTTGCCGGGCACGATCGGGCCGCCGCCCGCCGCGAACTCCGACACGGCCGGCGCGTGGAGCTCCGGGTTCACCACCAGCACCCCCACGACCAGCGCCGCGATGGTGCCGAGCTTCATGTAGGAGCTCAGGTAGTCCCGAGGGCAGAGCAGCAGCCACACCGGCAGCACGCTCGCCACGAAGCCGTAGGCGGCGATGGCGTAGGTGATGCCGTCTTTGCTCAGGCTGAACCAGGGCGCCAGACTGCTCGCCGCCACCCTCTCGCCGAGCACCACTGCCGCGAGCAGGCCGAGCACGCCCGCGATGCTCGCGGTGCGCACGTCGCCCACGCGGATCCGGTACATGTAGATGCCCATCGCGAGGGCCAGCGGGATCGACATCGCGATGGTGAAGGTGCCCCAGGCGCTCTCGAAGAGCGCGTTGACCACGGCCAGCCCGAGGCCGGCCAGCGCGATGACGACGATGAAGAGGATGGCGAAGCTAGTGATCGCGCCCGACACCGGAGACAGCTCGCTCCGCGCGATCTCGGCGAGCGACTTTCCATCCCGACGGATCGACGCCGCGAGGATCACGAGGTCGTGCACGGCGCCGCCGAGGCACACGCCGACGAGAATCCACAGGTACCCGGGGAGATAGCCGAACTGCATCGCCAGCACCGGGCCGATGAGCGGACCGGCCCCGGTGATCGCCGCGAAGTGATGCCCAAACAGCACCCACTTGTTCGTGGGGTGGTAGTCGCGGCCGTCGTCGTAGCGGACGGCCGGGGTACTGCGCGCATCGTCGAGCACCAGCACCTTCGCAGCGATCCACGCCGAGTAATAGCGGTAGGCCACGGCGAGCGCCGCGAGGGCGAAGAGCATCAGGGGGAGCGCGGACATCGCGATGGAGTATCGCGCGCCCGTGGCGGGGAGTTAGCGGCGCGCGGATGCGGTTCGTCGACGAGGTGGAGATCGTGGTGCAGTCGGGCCGGGGCGGCCGGGGCAGCGCCTCGTTTCGTCGCGAGAAGTTCGTGCCCTTCGGCGGCCCCGACGGCGGCGACGGCGGTCGCGGCGGCCACGTGATCTTCATGGCGGATGCCGGGCTCGGCTCTCTACTCGACCTGCGCGGTCGCGCCCAGTGGAAGGCGGCCGACGGCACCGCCGGTGACTTCCGGCAGATGACCGGCGCCGACGGTGACGACCTGGTCGTCCGGGTCCCGCGGGGCACGGTGATCCGGGACGTCGACGAGGACCTCGTCATCTGCGAGCTGCTCGCCGACGGCGAGTCGCGGGTGGTGGTGGAGGGCGGCAAGGGCGGCCTCGGCAACGTCCACTTCAAGACCAGCACCAACCGTGCGCCCCGCAAGACGACGCCGGGCGGACCGGGCGAGACGCGGCGGCTGCGCCTGGAACTCAAGCTCGTCGCCGATGTTGGCCTCCTCGGTTTCCCCAACGCGGGCAAGAGCACGCTGATCTCGGTCATCTCGGCGGCGCGACCGAAGATTGCCGACTACCCGTTCACCACCCTCGTCCCGAACCTCGGCGTCGTTCGCGCGGGCGACGACAACAGCTACGTCGTGGCCGATATCCCCGGCCTCATCGAGGGGGCGGCGGAGGGAAAGGGGCTCGGGCACCAGTTCCTGAGGCACGTCGAGCGAACGCGCCTGTTGCTCCACCTGGTCGACGCGAGCGAGGTGCGCGAGGACGACGACCCGGGTGCCACCCCACTCGGGCGGTGGCGCGTGCTCCGCGACGAGCTCCGCCGCTACAGCCAGGCGCTGGCCGATCGCCCCGAGCTGGTGGTGCTCACGAAGATCGACGCGGTCAGTCCGGAGGCGCTCGACGCCTTGAAGGCCGAGTTCCTCGCGGCCGGCGTGGAAGGGGTGCACGCGATCAGTGCGGTGAGCGGCCAGGGCGTTACGTCGCTGTCGGCGGCCACATGGGAACGACTGCGTGAGCTTGCTCCTCCTCTTGCCGTCGACGATCCTCTGGGGGTGTGAGGCGGAGGAGCGCGAGGTCGCCGCCGAGGTCGACGTGTTTCCGCAGGCCGCAACCGAGGTCACCTTCGCGTCGCTCGAGGCGCTGGGCTCGCACCGGCTCGACGCGCGGATTCAAACCACGACTCGCATCGAGGGCGTGCCGCCGACGGAAACGGTGGAGACCACGAGTCTCCGCTGGCGCGATGCCGACCACTGGCAGGTGTCGCGACGCCGCGACGGCGTGCCCATGAACGAGGTGCTGGCCTGGGAGGGCCACGCCTGGACCTCCACCGGCGGGGCGGCGCTCGCTGACCGCGGCGACGCCGAGCCCTACCGCGCCGACCTGTCCGTGGGCTGGGACCCCTGGCGCCGCGCGCTCGGCACAGCGGCGGAAAAGCTCGCCTTCCGGCCCGTTGGCACCGAGTCGATCGAGGGCCGGGCGGCCCGGCTCTATGCCGTCGAGCCGGCGCAGCCCGATGGGGGGAAGGGCCGGCGGATCGAGCGTGTCGTAGGCCGGGTGTGGATCGACGAGCTCACCTCCGTTCGCCTCGTGGGCGACGTGACCCTCGCCACCGAGCACCGGGGACGCGCGCAGGAGGTGCGGCTGAGCTTCTCCGTGGCCGGAATCGGCGAAGACCCGGGCGTGTCGCCTCCGCCGGGAGCCCCTTGAAGATCGGTGTTCGCCCAGGTATGCTGCACCGCGCGCACTCGTTGATCTCGTCCGCCGCCATCATCGTTCTCGCTGGCTGGGCGCCCCGTGCCTCGGCTTGCCCCTATGACGCCCCGGGCGCCGCGACCCACGGCGACGCCGACGCGGCCTCGGTCGACGAGATCGTGGCCACGCACGTGGCACATGGCGCGCCGATGATCGGCTCGAATTGCTCTTACAGCACCGGGTTGATGGCACGCCGCGTCCTGGGCGAGGGGCGTGACTGGACCTTCGTGGGCCAGCTTGATCGCACGGCCAACGACCTGGCCTCGCACGTGGCGACCCCCTACCGCACGCGCAGCGCGGGGCAGCCCGCGTTCCTCGTCGCGACCGAGTTGCTCGAGCGATTGCTCGCTGAAGACCGTACCGAAGCCACGCTCGCCCTGTCGGGCCGCACGCTCGACGTCGATGGCGTCACCTACGTGGTCCTCACGTCGTACCGGGTGGTCAACTCATGAGGAGGCCTCATCAGTCCAAGTGAACTCGCGCGCGCGGCTGCGGAGGCCGCGGCGGCCCGGAAGGCCGAGGACATCGTGATCCTCGACCTGGACGGGGTGTCGTCGTATTGCGACGCTTTCGTGATTTGCAACGGGACGAGTCGCCGCCAGGTCCGCGCCGTGGCCGAGGGCATCGTCGAGGACCTCAGGGCGAGGGGGCGGCGCCCCGTCGGCATCGAGGGCCTCGACGCCTCTCGCTGGGTGCTCCTCGACTTCGGCGAGGTGATCGTCCACGTGTTCGACGAGGCGATGCGCGGATTCTACGACCTCGAGTCGCTCTGGGGCGACGCTCGACGTGTGGACATCCCGGGAGTCACCCAGCCGTCCCCGGTACCGATACCGCGCCGCGACAGCCCGGCGCGCGTGTAGGGGCGGCCCCCCGCCGCTGTCGTGGACATCGTCGTCGTCACCGGACCGGGACGCGCGCCGCGGTGGTGTGAGGATGCCTGCGCCGACTGGTGTACGCGCATCTCGCGGAGCTTCCCCGTCCGTCTCCAGCCCGAGCCGCCCCGGTTCCCGGCACGCGCGCGGGTGATTGCCCTGGACGAGCGGGGCGAGGAGCGCGACAGCCGGGGCTTCGCGGCGCTGCTGGAGGAGGCCATCCGCGCCGGTGCCCAGCCTCTCTGTTTCGTCATTGGCGGCCCGTACGGGCTCGACGAGGCGGTGCGCGCGCGCGCCGACCGCACCCTCCGCCTGAGCGCGCTGGTGCTCAACCACGCGGTCGCGCGCGTGGTCCTGCTGGAGCAGATCTACCGGGCGTGCGCCATCCGCGCGGGGAGCCCCTACCACCACGGCGATTGACCCTCCCGCCGGGGTGCGCAGCTTCCGCGCCGTGCTCGCCCTCCTTGCCCTCCCCGAGTGCCCCGCCTGCGCCGGCCCCTCCGACGCCGGTCGCGTGTGCGGGGAGTGCCTCGCCGAACTGGAGCGCCCCCTGCGCGATGAACCTTGCCGCGGCACGCCCTTCTCGCGCTTCCTCACGGGAGGGCCCTATGGCGGTCCGCTCGGCGGGCTGGTTCGCGCGGCGAAGTTCGGTCCCGAC
>VGRQ01000380.1 GCA_016875315.1 Deltaproteobacteria bacterium
GGCGGCGTCCTACCGCCTCGCCTACAACCCTGCTTCCGGCCGAGCTGCCTACACCTTCTGCATGTGCCCGGGCGGGATGGTGGTGCCGGCGGGGCACGAGCCCGGCACCGTGGTGGTCAACGGCATGAGCTTCGCGGCTCGCGGCTCGCTCTGGGCCAACAGCGCGGTGATCGCGCAGGTGCCGGTCGATGACTACCAGGGCGCGCACCCGCTGGCTGGCCATGCCTACCAGGCGGCCATCGAGCGCGCCGCCTTCGAGCTCTCTGGCAGCTACGCCGCGCCCGCGCAGCGGGTGGCCGACTTCCTCGCCGACCGCCCCTCGGCCAGCATCCAGCGCACCTCATTCCCGCACGGCGTGGTCCCGGTGGAGCTGTCGCGACTGCTCCCGGCGCCCGTCGTGCTCGCCATGAAGGCGGCACTACGGAACTTCGACGAGAAGATCCCGGGCTTTGCCTCCAACGAGGGCGTGCTCATCGCCCCCGAGACCCGCACCACCTCGCCCGTCCGCTTCCTGCGGGCTCCCAACCGCCACAGCACCACGCTCCCGGGGCTGCTCCCCTGCGGCGAGGGCGCGGGCTGGGGCGGCGGTATCGTCTCTGCCGCCCACGACGGTTTCACCGTGGCCGAGGCGGTGATTGCCGGGGCATCCTAGGCCGATGCTCGCGCTCCTCGCTCTCGCCCTCGCCGCGCCCGCCTACGACGATCACGGCCTCGTGCTCGTCCCGCCGGAAACCGGTCCCTTCCTGGGCGGCATCAACGCCCCGAGCGTGGAGTGGGACGGCGGCTCCGAGCAGTACGTGATGTACTTCGAGTCCCAAGCTTCGACCGTCGAAGTCCCGGAGGACTGCTACAGCTACTACCGCATCGGTCGCGCCACCAGTCCCGACGGCGCGGCGTGGACCATCGACGAGGCCTTCAGCTTCGATCCCGACCACGCCGACGCCGAGGGCACCTACCGCTGCGCCGCCACGCAGCCCGCGGTGCTCTACGACGGCGCCACCTGGCACCTGTTCTTCACCGGGGGCACCACCGACGAGGGCCGCGGGCGCAACGAGCCGAGCGGCATCCTCCACGCCACGAGTGCCGACGGCATCGACTGGGCGGTGGCGCCCGAGCCCGTGGTGCCGCCGGAAGCCAACGGCATCGGCCTGGCCTCCGCCACCCTCGTAAACGGCACGCTCCACGTCGTCTACTCGCAGTACCCCCACCTGATGCTCGCCACCGCGCTGGCAAGCAGCGACACCTGGACCCTCGGTGTCGACCCTGTCGTCGACAACGCGACGCTGGGAGAGTGGGCGGCCACCTGGGCCTTCGGTCCCTCGCTCGGCTGCGCCGACGACGGGAGCTTCTCGATGACCTTCGGCGGCGACAGCGCCGGCGCGGTGCGCACGCTGGCGGCGGCCACCAGCCCCGACGCGCTCACCTGGTCGGTGGAGCAGCCGGTGACGGTGGGCGCGCTCGACAGCACCACGCTCAACCACTGGGACGTGCTCGCCCATGACGGTGGCGCCTCGACGATGTGGTACAGCCGCACCGACGAGGCGACCGGGCTCAAGGCCGTGGGGCTCGCCACCAGCGGCGACACCAGCGGCCATCGGCGCGGACGCAGTTGCCCCGACCCCTGGCCGCCGCCGCCGGACGACACCGGCGACACTGGCGACACGGGAGCAGCGGCCGACACGGGGACGCCGGCCGACACCGCTGGCGCCGGCGACACGGGCGACAAGCCATCCGGGGACGATGGCTGTGGCTGCCAGTCGGCCCCGGCTGCCGGTCTGGCGCCGCTCGCGCTCCTCGTGCTCGGGCGGCGCCGCCGCTAGCTACCGCATCACCACCTGGTAGTTGTCGCCCGAGATGGTGATCTGCAGGCGGTACTTGTCGTTGCCCGAGCGGCCGGGGCAGCTGGACTTGTTGGTGTCGAGGTTGATGATGCCCTCGGTGCCGCTGCTGGCCTTCTCGGCCGTCCAGCGGCCGGCTTCCTCGCAGCTCACCGTCTCGCCACCGGCGGAGATCACCGCGGCGGCCTCGAAGTGGTTCTTGGGCCCGAACTTCAAGACGTTCCAGGTGAGCTCGGCGCCGCTGGAGGCGTCGGTCGGCTTGAACTTGGTGATGGGGTTGCGGACCAGGTGGTCGGCGAACTTGCGGGTGTCCTTGTCGTCGGGCAACTCGGTCTCGGGCGTGATGCCGCCCTCCTGGGCGACGACGCCGGTCTTCTGCGGTTCCTCCTTGGGACAAGCAGCGAGGCCAAGCACGAACACGGAGGCGATGGTCAACATGGGAGCTCCAGGGTTGGGGGGCGCCCGTTGTATCCAGCCCCGCCAGCCGCTGCCGCCCGGGCGAGTTGTCCACAGCTATGGAGAAGATCGCCCTGCCGCGCGAGAAGCCGCCAACTCTCACAAACACTTGAAAATACAAGGTAATTGGCGTGCTCAAATTTTGAGCACAGTGTAAACTATCGGCGTTTAACCGTGCGCGGCACCCCGCCACGGGCGCACTTGCCCCCAGGCTTATCCACAGGGGCTGCGGAAATCGCCGCGCACCTTGACGCCGAGCCGCGCCCGGCAAACGTGGGCGCGTGTCTCGTCGTGCCCTTCTCGTCGCCGCGGCTGGCTACGGCGCGCTCGCGGTGGGGCTCACCTGGCCGGCGGCGGTGCAGCCGCTCACCGCCGTTCCCGGTGGGGCGCGCACCGACACCGCCGACAGCCTGTGGACGCTCTGGTACGTCGCGCGGGAGCTCGCGGCCGGTCGACTGGCGGGCTCGGTCGACGGCCTGCTCAATCACCCCGCCGGTGGCTCGCTCTGGCCGGCCGATGCCGTCGACGCACTCGTCGGCGCCCCGCTGGTGTGGCTGGCCGGGGCCGCCCCGGCGTGGAGCCTGCTGTGCATCCTTCATCTCGCCACTGCCGGCCTTGCCGCGCACCTGCTCGCCGAGAGGCTCGGGGGGCGAGGCGTGGTGGGCGGGGTGCTCTACGCCGCCTCCGCGATGTCGATCGCCCACGTGCAGAACGGCGCGAGCGAGGCGGTGCTGGGGACGAGCCTGCTGCCGCTGGCGGCGCTGGGCCTGCTCGCCTGCGCCCGGGGCGGCGGGCCGCTCTTTCCCGGGCTCCTCCTCGGCGTGGCCGCCCTCGGTCACGCCTACACCGGCGTGCTGGCCTACCTGCTCGGCGCCGCCGTGCTCGCCGTGGGCCTTCCCGGGGCCACGCCCGGGTTCCGCAAGCGGGTGGCGCTGGCGATGATCGTCGGCCTGCTCGTGGCGGCCGGTCCCTCGGCGCTGGCGCTGTCGGCCGCCACCGCCGACGACAACGTGGTCGGCATCAAGACCGCCCGGGAGCTGATGACCATCCGGCGAACCATCGGCCCGGCCGACCCCGAGGTCTTCGTGCGCCCGGGCGACTTCCGCAGCCCCGACTTCCGCGAGCTCTCGCGCTACGGCGAGGATCTCGTCCACTGCGCCTACCTCGGTGGCATCGGCGTCGTCGGCGCGCTGGCGTCGCTGCGCCGCCGTGCCACCCCCTGGGCGATGCTGCTCGCGGGCGGCCTCGCGCTCTTGCTCTCGCTCGGGCCGGTGCTCGTCGAGAACGGCGCCCCGGTGATCCTCTCCGGCCGGCGCGCCATCCCCCTGCCCTACCTGCTGGTGGAGTCGCTCCCCGGATTCTCGTCGCTCTCGCTGCTGTGGCGCCTCGCCCAGCTCGGCAGCCTCGCCGTCGCGGTGCTCGCGGCGCGCGCCGTCGAGCGGCCCCTGCTCGCCTGGGCAATGGCGGCGCTCGGCCTCGCCGAGACGCTCCTCGCCTCGCCCGTGGCAGGCTTCCCGCGCCACTTCGACGCCTCGGTGGGCGAGGGGATCCACGTGCTGGCCGACGCGCCACCCGGCGCGGTGATGAACTTCCCCGTGGTGGGCGCCCGCGCCTACCTCTGGGAGCAGTCGGTCCACCAGAAGCCGCTCACCGGCACGCTGAACTTCCCCAACAACAACGCGGCGCGCAAGGTGTGGAAGGTGGCCATCGAGCACGAGAAGGCCGCGCCGGCGGCGATGAAGGAAGCGGTCGTGAGCGCGGCCCGGGCGGCCGACGTGCGCTACCTCGTGGTCCACGTCGACGCGCGCGCCTTCGACGACGACATGCACACCGGCGCGGTGCGGGCGATCAAGGCAGCCTTCGAACCGATGCACGAGTCGCCGTCGATGCGCGTGTACCGCTTCTGGTAGCCTGCGCGGGATGCACGTGGTGGAGGGCCTCGGCCCACTCGACGACCGCACCTTCCTCCGCGGCTCGGCCGGGGCCTACGCGCGCGCCGACGGACTCGCCAGCGATCCGGGTACGCTGTTCTCGCCGCTCGCGGCGGCCTCGGCACGGTCCCTGGCGCCGCCGGAGGGATGGGTGCGGGCGCGCCCGAGCGGCACCGTCTCGACCGGTCACCTGTACGTCGGCCATGGTCCCTTCGATCCTAGCGCGGTCTCGGAGCTGAGCTTCGACGCGCGCGAGCACGCCCTTCCCCCCGTGGCCGGCGTCGAGCTGCGCGTGGCCGACGCCTGGGTGTTCCGCGTGGACCACTGGTCGGACTTGCTGTGGGCCAACCTGCTGGCCCTCGGTCCCTTCCTGTGGGCGCGGCTCGCCACGCCGGCCTCCCTGGCGTGGGCGGTGGCGCGGCGGTGGACACTTCGTCCCGAGTTGCTCGCCGGGGCGCTGGTGGAGCGCGACGGCGCCTTCGTCCACCCCTCGGCCACGGTGGAGTTCTCGGTGCTCGCGCCCGGCGCGCGCGTGGGCGCGGGTGCCGTCGTGCGCGGGACGGTCCTCGGGCCCGGCGCCAGCGTCGAGGAACTCGCCATGGTGGAGGCCTGCGTGATCGGCGAGGGCGCCCGGATACAGCGGCAGGCGATGGCGAAGTTCAGCGTGATCGAGCACGGCGCCGCCCACGCGGGCGTGGTGCAGCTCGGGGTGCTCGGCGCCGGTGCCGAGGTGCGGCAAGGGGCGGTCCTGTTCGACCAGTCGCTGGGTGAGCCGGTGCGCGTGCGCCGGGAGGGGGAGCTGGTCGCCGCGCCGCACGGCATGGTTGGCGCCTGCATCGGGCCCGGCAGCGTGGTGGGCCAGGGCGTGCGTGTCGCGGCGGGGCGCGCCCTCCCGCCGGGCCTGACGGTGCTCCCCGATCCCGGGGGGGTGCTCACGAGGGTGGACGTGCCCGAGGGGACCACGCGGGCGCGGGTGGTACACGGACGCCTCGAGGTGCTGTCGTGAAGTGGGGCGACCCTGGTTTCTCGGAGTTCCTGCTCGGCGGCTACCTTGCCCTGCTCACCCTGTTGTGGACCGCCTTCCTCGCGGGGGTCGGGGCCTGGCACCGTCGCCACGCGCTGCCTGCGGCGAGCAACGTGCCGCTTCCAAAGCTGAGCATCTGCATCCCGGCCCGCGACGAGGCACCCAACATCGAGGCCTGCGTGCGCGCGGCCCTGCTCGGCGATCACCCCGACTTCGAGGTGGTCGTCATCGACGAC
>VGRQ01000381.1 GCA_016875315.1 Deltaproteobacteria bacterium
GGCGGCCGGCTTGGATGCCGGCACCGCCTCCACCCTCATCGGCGGGACCGACGAGGGAACCACCGTGGGCACTGGAGGTGGCTGCGGCGCGGCCACCGGCGCGGGCCCGGGCCCGGCAGCGGGCTCCAGCACCGGTTCCGCTGGCCGGTGCACCACCTGGATCCGCTTCTTCCGCTGGCGCCAGGGCTCCACCGGCACCGAGCGCGCCACCTCTTCCATGGTGGTGAGTCCCTCCCGGATCTTGTCGAAGGCGTCGTCGAGCATCGTCACGAAGCCGTGGCTTCGCGCCTCGCGCCAGAGGTCGGCCTCGTTAGCCCCGCGCAGCATCATGCCGCGCAGCGCGTCGTTGATGCGGAGCACCTCGAACACGCCCACGCGCCCGCTGTAGCCGGCGTACTGGCAGCTCGGGCAGCCCGCCCCGACCACGCGCGCCTTCGGCCCCATCGGCTCGGGGTCGATGTCGAGGCGTTCCCAGTCTTCGAGGGCCGGCTCTTGCTCGATCGAGCACACGGAGCAGACCTTGCGGACCAGCCGCTGCGACACCACCCCGAGGAGCGCGTGGCCCACGAGGTAGTTGGGGACGTTGAGATCGCGGAGTCGTGTGACGGCGGCCACGCTGTTGCCGGTGTGCATGGTGGACAGCACGAGGTGCCCGGTGGTGGCGGCGTCGAGCGCGGCCATGCCGCTCTCCGGGTCGCGGATCTCGCCGATCACCATCACGTTGGGGTCCTGGCGTAAGACCGAGCGGGCGATGGAAGCGAAGGTCATCCCCGCCTCCTCGTGGACCTGGACCTGCCGCACGCCGGGGATGGAGTGCTCGATCGGGTCTTCGATGGTGACGATCGAGGAGTGCTCGCCGCGAAGGCGGTTGATGGTGGCGTAGAGCGTGGTGGTCTTGCCGCTGCCGGTGGGGCCCACCACGAGGATCAGCCCCTGCGTCTGGCTGACCAGGTGGAAGTAGCCACCGAGTCCCTTCGGGTTCCAGCCCAGCGAGCCGAGGTCGATCTTCAGCGTCTTGCTATCGAGGATGCGCACCACCACCGCCTCGCCAAACTGCGAGGGCACCGTCGAGAGTCGCAAGTCGACCTTGCGCTTCCCGATCTCGGCGGTGGCGCGGCCGTCCTGTGGGCGCCGGTGCTCGGACACGTCCATCTTGCCCACCACCTTCACCCGGGTGCAGAGCGGCTGGATCGCCCAGGACGGCAGGTGCAGCACCTCGCGCAGCATGCCGTCGACGCGGAAGCGGATGCGCATGCCGTCGGGCTCCGACTCCATGTGGATGTCGGAGGCGCCGCGCTCGATCGCGTTGACCAGCAAGAAGTTGAACAGCTCGATGTAGGCGCTGCCGCCCTTCTGCAGGCTCTTCTCGATGGCCGGCGCGTCGAGCTCGAGGGTGACGGGCGAGACGACCGGCGCCCGGAAGCTCGCCGGCACGTCGTCGAGCATGCGGCGAGCTTGAGGCTCGAGGTCGTAGTGGCGGTGGATGGCCTGCACGATCTTCGACTCCGCCGCCACCTCGGGACGGACCGCCGCCCCCAGCGCGAACTCCAGGTCGCGGATCACCGCCACGTTGCGCGGGTCGGCCATCGCCACCTTGAAGCCACGCTGCAGCCGGGCGTAGGCGAACACCCGGTGTTGCTCGGCCACACGTCGCGACACCCGCCACACGGCGGTGCTGTCGATCGTGGTGGAGAGAGGATCGACGTAGGGTAGCCCCAGCTGGGCGGCGAGGGCCTTGGCCACGGTCACGTCGTCGAGGGCGCCCTGGTCGACCAGCACCTGGCCCACCAGCCGCGGGCGCTTCGCGGCCTGCTGCGCGACGAGCGCGGCATCGACCTGCTCCGGGCCGACGTGGCCACCTTCGACGAGGATCTCGCCCAGCTTCTTGCGGGTGCTCATGGCGCGGGGACTCCGTTTTCGCAGAGGGGGAAGGAGAGGTCGAAGCGACTGCCTCGGCCGACCTGGGAGTGTACGACGATGCGACCGGCCTGCGCCGCCACCAGCTCGTGGACGATGTAGAGACCGAGGCCCGCGCCGCCGGCCACGCGGGTGTCGCCCGTCTCCACCTGGTAGAACTTCTCGAACAGGTGGGGCACGGCGTCGGCCGGGATTCCCCGCCCGGTATCGGCGATCGACAACACCACCCGCGGCCCCTCCACGCGCGCGCCGAGCTCGATCTCGCCACCCGGGCCGGTGAACTTGAGCGCGTTGTTGACGAGGTTGCCGACCACCTGCTGCATGCGGAAGGTGTCGATGGAAACGCGCGCGGCAGGTGGCGCGTCGTCGCGCGTGGCGAGGCGCAGGCCGCGGGTCTCCACGGCGGGGCGCCAGGTGTTGGCCCACTGGGCGAGCAGGTCGCTCACCACCACGGGCTGGGGGTTGATGGGGAGATTGCCGCCCTCGAGGCGGGTGGCGTCGAGCAGGTTGGTCACCATGGTGAGCAGCACCTGTCCCTGGTCGCGGATGTTCTGCACCCACGTGCGCTGCTTCTCGGTGAGCTCGCCGCCCTTGTTCATCAGCAGGAGCTTGGCGAATCCCTCGATGGTCACCAGCGGTGTCTTGAGCTCGTGGGTGATCACCGAGAGAAAATCCCGCTTGATATTCTCTACCTCCCGCGCGCTGGTGACGTCGTGCATCACCACCACCCACACCCCCACCTGCCGCGCACCCGCCCGGGGCACCCGGCGAAGGTCGACCTCGAACCAGCGTTTGCGCGCAGCGAGGGTGCGCTCGAACTCGACGCTTCGATCCTCGTCGGCGGCGAAGTAGGCGAGCAACAGCTCCGGCAGCAGCTCGCTCAGGTCGCGCACCCGAGGGTAGTCGCGGTTGATCGACACCAGCATCGCGTCGGCCTGGGCGTTGGACTCCACCACCGCGCCGTGCGCGTCGGCGAGGATCACGCCGTCGCCCAGCCGCGCGAGCATCGTGGCGGTCTGGCGGTTGCGCACGTCGAGCACGTCGATGGTCTCGACCAGTCGCGACCTCGCCGCGCTCACCGCCCGCGCGAGCGTCTGGATCTCGGGGGCTCCCTCGGGCGCGGGGATGGGAACGTCGAGCTGCCCCCGGGACAGCGCGTCGGCCGCCGAGGTGAGCCGCTCGAGCGGCTGGCTCATCACCACCCGCAGGCCACCCGCGAGGACCACGGTGACGATGCTGCACAGCACGACCCAGGCGCCCATGAAGGGCAGGTAGGGCTCCAGCGCGTC
The DNA here is from genome assembly GCA_016875315.1 of Deltaproteobacteria bacterium. Lineage (GTDB taxonomy): Bacteria > Myxococcota_A > UBA796 > UBA796 > SXON01 > SXON01. The sequence goes on from VGRQ01000381.1 coordinate 3,207, forward strand.
GACCCAGTAAGGGCGCGTGTAGTAGACGAGCTGGCGGGCCGCCCCCACCACGTGCTGCGCGGCGCGCGCGATCTCGCGGGACTGCGCCATTCCCGCGGTGTCCTCGATGCCGACGACGGCGCTGTGCGCCGGCGAGCGCAGGTGCTCGTTCCAGGCCGCGAGCTGGCCCCGGTAGCCGTCGAGCTCCTCGCGGACACCGCGCGCGTCGTCGCCCAGCGAGTCGAGCGCCGCCTCGGCGGCGGCGAGGCTCTCGTCGATGTTGGCGGGCAGCGGCTGGCCCACCACCGTCGCGTCCAGCACTCGAACCTGCACGCTGCTGAACGTTGCCTCGAAGGCCCGCACCGCCTGGGTGCGCGACTGTGACGGGCTCGCGGCGAGGGCGGCGAAGAGTGCGAAGGCCACCGTGCCGAAGACCAGCGTGTTCAGCGTCGCGAGCAGGAGCAGCACGCTGATCTGGAAGCGGATCGGCGGGAGGTGGTTCACGCCCCGCCGCCGTCGCGAGAGAGGTGTACCACCTGCACCGGGAAGGGAATCTCGAGTCCCTCGCGCCTGACCCGCTCGTAGACCCGCGCGCGCACCAGCGAGGCGGCCACGCGCTCCAGCGCCACCTGCTTGAGGTGGAATCGCAACACGAGGTTGAGCGACCAGTCGCCGAAGCCGTCGAAGAGCACGTCGGGACGGGGATCGGGCACCAGCTGCGGCAGCTCGCGGCTGGCCACCTCCAGCTCGTCCTGGAGCAGGGCGATCGCCCGCGGCAGGTCGGTGCCGTAGGCCAGGCCGAGCAGGATCTCGGCGCGAACCACCGGGTCGGGCAGGGCCATGTTGACGATGGTGCTGCCCGCGATCTTGCTGTTGGGCACCACCACGGTGTGCTCGTTGAGGGTGAGGATGCGGGTGGTGCGCCAGCCGATGTCCTGCACCCAGCCCTCCTCGCCGCCCTCGAGCTTCACGAAGTGGCCGATGGCAAAGGGGCGCTCCAACAGGATGTGGATGCCGGCGAAGAAGTTGCCCAGCGTGTCTTGCAGCGCCAGCGCCACCGCGAGGCCACCCACGCCCAGCGCCGTCAGCAGCGGCCCCACCGCCACGCCGAGCTGGTGCAGCACCATCGTGAGGCCGAGGAGCAGCACGACGCCCCGCGCGAGGGTACGCGCGATGCCGCTCGCCGCCGCCTGCCCGCTGGTGCGCAACCGGGCGTTGAGCACCGCCGCGAGCGTGTTGGCCGCGACGATGGTGATGCTGAGGATGACGATCGCCGTCACCGCCTGGCCGAAGAAGGCGCGCAGTTCCTCGGGCAGCTCGGAGCGTTGCAGCGCCGCCTCGATCGAGAGTGCGGCCGCCCAGAAGAGCGAGGGCAGGCGCAGCGCGTCGATGGCGAGGTCGTCGACCTGGCTCTGCGTGCGCGCCGCCAGCCGGCGGAGCCAGCGAAAGGCCACCGCGCGCAGGAACAAGAGGCCGAGCAAGGCGCAGAAGAAGACCAGCACCACGCGGGCCGCGGGGGAAAGATCGGGGAAGGCGAGGATCGGCATCGAGCGCGCGGAGCCTATCCGAGACGGCGCTCGCCGGGGCAGGCTACGTCCCGCCCGGTGACCGCCTACCTGCGCGCCGCGCTGCTCCCCGTCGCCATGGCTCTCGCCGTCGGCGTGGTGGTCACGTGGCCGCTGGTGCTCGCCCCGTGGAACACGCTCGCGTGGAGCCCCTTCGCCGAGGGACACGCGGCGGCGCTCGGCTTCGCGGCCCGCTCCGCGCCCTGGGCCACGCACCTGTCGCTGGCGGGATGGCCCAGCGGCGTGGACTTCCGCCCCCTGCTCTGGCCAGCAAGCCTCATCGCGGTCGCGACGGGCTCGGTCCTCGCCTACGCCATCCTGCTGGTGATCATCCCGGCGCTCAACGTGCTGGGCGGCGTGGCCCTCGGGGCGGCGCTGCGAATGGAACCCCGGGCGGCGGCGGTGCTCGGGGCGCTCCTCGCCTTCCCACCCTGGGTGCGCACGACCTTGCAGAACGGGCAGCCAGAGCAGGCCTGGCTCGGCCTGGGCGCGGCGGTCCTGGCGGTCATCGTGTCTTGCACCCGCCAGCGCGGCCTCGCGTGGGCCGGGATCCCGCTGGTCGTCTTCGCCGGTGGTGTCGCGACACCGCACGTGGTCATCGCCGCCATGTTGCTGCTTGGCGCCTGGGCGGCCTGGGGGGCGCGCTCGGAGCCGTCGCGCCTCGTGGCGGTGGGGCTCGCCGCGCTGGGCGTGGCGGGGGTGGTGGCCTGGCACGG
>VGRQ01000382.1 GCA_016875315.1 Deltaproteobacteria bacterium
CCGGGAAGCGAGGCCTGGGCCGCGAGGTCGATGGCCACGCCCGACACGTCGGCCTCGGCGGCCGCCACGTCGATCGAGGCGGCGATGTTGTCGCCGTTCTTGCCCACGGTGATGATGCCATCCTTGTTGGCGTCGCAATGGGGGATGATTCGGAGCGCCGTGGACTTGGGCAACACCATGGTGAAGGGGCCCACGGCGTCGAGATCGAGCAGGGTGAGCGGCCCGTTGGCCGGGCCGGTGCTCACCCCCACCGCGTGGAGCGAGATCGTCCCACCGCACTCGCCGGTGACGGTGCCGCTGGCGAGCACGTGCGCCCCCGCCTTCATCTCGTCCTGCGTCTTCTCCGGCTTCATGGAGGAGAGGTCGAGGGTGAGGCTACCGTCGGCCCCGGGCTGGGGTGCCGCCGACCCCGGGTTGCTTCCCCCCCCGGGCGCGCCGCCCTCGCCCCCGGGCTGCGGCGGCGGGGCGGTGGAACTGCCGGAGTCCTCCGGACAACCGACCATCAGGAGGGCGAGCAGGCACGAGGAGGCTGGACGCAGCACGGATCACCCAGGAGAACGCGCCCTCCTATCCCCGCGGGCGAATGGCCGCAGCCCAGTTGCCGCGGCGGCACCCCCGCGCTAGGCGCTGAACCGCCATTCAGTGAGCCCTTGGCCGCAGCTGACCCCACCCGCGATCGCGCCGACAAGCACGAGCTGATCCTCGAGGCGGCCATCCGCGTGTTCGCCGAGAAGGGCTTCCACGGCGCCCGCATCTCCGACGTGGCCGACGCGGCCGGCGTGGCCGACGGCACCATCTACCTCTACTTCAAGAACAAGGACGACCTGTTGCTCAGCATCTTCGAGGAGAAGATGGTGGAGCTCACCGGCGGCCTCCGCGACGCCCTCGCCGAGGGCACCACGGCGCTGGAGAAGATCGAGCGCTTTGCCCGCTACCACTTCCGCATGGTGCAAGACCATCGCGCCGTGGCCGAGGTGCTGCAGATCGAGCTGCGCCTCTCCAACAAGTTCCTGAAGGAATACCGTCCCGAGAAGCTCTGGGACTACCTCGGTATCTTCGCGGCGCTCGTGCGCGAGGGGCAAGACGAGGGCACGATCCGCAAAGACGTCGACCCCTTCATGGCGATGTGGGCCTTCTTCGGCGCCATGGACGAGATGGCGATGCAGTGGGTGCTGGCGAAGCACCGGACTTTTTCACTTGATGCCGCCGCCGACACGGTGGTGGGCATCTTCATCCGCGGCCTGGCGGCCCAGCCGCCCGGCGGCACCACCCCCCGGGAGCAAGCATGAAGATCGGAGTCTGTTTGAAGCAGGTGCCGGCCACCGACACCCGCATCCGCGTCAACGCGGATGGGACGGGCATCGTCACCGACGACGTGAAGTTCGAGATCAACCCCTACGACGAGTACGCGCTCGAAGAGGGACTGCGCATCAAGGGCACCGATGCCACCCGGGAAGTGATCGTGTTCACCATCGGCGGCGCCGACTGCGAGCCCCGGGTTCGCGATGCGCTCGCCCGCGGCGCCGACCGCGCCGTGCGCATCGACGACCCGGCCCTCCAGGGCTCCGACGCCCTCGGCATCGCGCGCGCGCTCGCCGGCGCGCTGAAGGAGCAGGGCGTGGGCCTCGTGCTCTGCGGCCGGCAGGCCATCGACGGCGATTCCAGCGCCGTGCCCGCGATGATCGCCGAGCTCCTCGGCTGGAACCAGGTGTGCTACGCCGACAAGCTCGTGCTGGAAGGCGGCAGCTTCACCGCCCAGCGCGCCGCCGGCGGTGGTGTCCGCGAGGTGGTGAGCGGCGCGATGCCGGTGGTGGTCACCTGCGACAAGGGCATGAACGAGCCCCGCACCGCCACCCTCCCCGGCATCATGAAGGCGAAGGCGAAGAAGATCGACGTCAAGAACCTCGCCGCCCTCGGCCTCGACACCGGCACCGTGGGCGCGGGCGCCGCCATCGTCAAGCAGAACAACATGGCGCTTCCCCCCGCGCGACCGCCCGGCCGCGTGATCGGGGGCGACGCCAACAGCGCCGCCGCCGAGCTCGTTCGCTTGCTCCGCGAAGAAGCCAAGGTCATCTAGGAAGGGAGGGAAAATACCATGGGAAACGGCATTCTCGTATACTGTGAGTTCGAAGGCGGCCAGCCCCGCAAGACGGCCTACGAGCTGCTCGGCAAGGCGGCGCAGCTCGGGCTCGGCCCGGTGTCGGCCCTCGTGGTCGGCGGCGGCGACACGTCGTCGCTGGCGGCCTGGGGCGCAGCGCAGGTGTTCGTCGTCAACCACCCCGTGCTCGGCAGCTACTCGACGGGCGCCTACACCAGGGCGATCTCGGCGGGTATCGCCGCCAGCGGCGCCGCCTACGTGCTCGCTGCGGCCTCGGCGGGCGCGCGCGACGCCCTGCCGCGCGTGGCCGCTCGCAACGGCCACGGCCTCGTGGTCGAGTGTACCGACCTGCGCAACGAGGGCGGCCAGCTCGTTGGCCGTCGCCCGGTGTACGCCGGGAAGGCGCTCGTCGATGCCCGCACCAGCTCCGCGGTTGGCCTGTTCACCGTTCGCCCGAACAGCTTCGTACACGCGCAGCCGGCGGCGGCGGAGGGCGCCGTCGTGAGCGTGGATGCAGGTCTCTCCGAGGCCGACGTCGACGTGAAGGTGGTGCAGACGCTCGCCCCGGCCAGCAAGAGCGTCGACCTCACCGAGGCCGACCGGATCGTCTCGGGCGGGCGGTCGCTCAAGAGCAAGGAGGCCTACGACAGCGTGGTGCGTCCCCTCGCGGCGGCGCTCGGCGCCACCGCCGGGGCCAGCCGCGCCGCCGTCGACGCTGGCTACGCCGGTCACAGCGAGCAAGTGGGCCAGACCGGCAAGGTGGTGAGTCCCTCGCTCTACGTCGCGCTCGGCATCTCGGGCGCGATCCAGCACCTCGCCGGCATGCGCACCTCGCGCGTGATCGTGGCCGTCAACAAGGACCCCGAGGCGCCCATCTTCCAGTACGCCACCTACGGCATCGTCGGCGACCTCTTCGAGGTGGCGCCGGCGCTCCAGGCCGAGCTGTCCAAGCTCAAGTAGGCCGGCAAATCCGCGGGGCGGCGTGGCCGAGGGGCCGCTCCGCCCCATTGCTTTGATACGATCTGGTCCTTGACTCCCGCCCCCGTCGTCTCCGCCCCTGTCGACGCGGATCGCCGTCGCGAGCGCGCTGTGATGGCGCTCTCCGCGAAGGGTGACCACGCCGGGGTCTTGCGCCTGGTGAGCGCCTGGGCTGCCGTGGGCGCGCCCACGGTCAATGCCAAGGTGTGCGAGGGACGCGCCTTCCACCACTTCCGCCTGCTCGACCGGGCCCTTTCACGCGCGCGCGACACCGTCGAGACCGCCCCGGGCGACCGCGCCGCCCAGCGGCTGCTCGCCGAGGTGTACATCGATCGCGGCTGGCCGCTCCGGGCTCGGCCGGTGCTGGAGGGGCTCCGTTCCGCCGGCGAGAATGTCGAGGTCTTGCTCGCCCGCATGGGCGAGGAGCCGCTCCGTCCCGAGGCCATCGCCCGCGACGTGGAGGCTGGCAACGACACTGGCGAGTTGCTTCGCCTCGCCGAGCTCTTTCTCGCCACCGGCAGCCAGCTGCGCGGCGCCGGTATCCTCGAGCGCCTGCGCCGAGCCGAGCCGAAGAACCCGCGGGTCAACGAGCTCCTGTGGGCCATCGGCGGCGACTACGGCAGCAAGGAGTCACTCGACCTGCTCGTCAAGCGAGCCCTGCCGCTGATGACCGACCTCGCGGCGGTGCCAGAGGAGGCCGAGCACACCGAGAGCCTGCGCTCCGACGGCGACCTGCTGCTCGAGCCCGAGGTGGGCCCCGCCGCCTTCCCGAGCCTCTTCAAGCGCGCTGGTGCCACGCCGGCCCCCATCCCCGCCGACGACGACGCGCTGCCCGGCGGCCCCCCGCCCGAGGCAGGCACCGAGGAAGAAGAGAAGACGATGAGCAGCGCGGTGGAATCGCCGCCGCCCCAGCTCGTCTCCGTCACCGGGGGGGGCGCGGGCGACACCCAGATCCTCATGGTGGTGGGCGACGGCGACCCGCGGGCGATGCACAAGCGTCGCGACCCGGAAACCAGCGGCGTGCTCAACCTCCGCGACTGGCAGGCGAGCATGGGTGTCGATCCCGTGGGCTCCGACCTCGACGGCCTCGACGAGCCCGACGAGGACAGCGAGGTGGCCCCGCGCGAGGCGGCCACGCCGCTGGTGGAGGTGGCGCCCAGCGCCCCCGCGGCGGAGGCCCCGCCGGCCGCGAAGTTCAACACCCCCATCGAGGTCATCGAGAAACACCCGGTGCCCCAGGCCCTGCCCACCGTCAACGTCGAGCCCCTGGCCGAGCCTCGGCGGGGCCTCAGCCTCGGCAAGTCGCTGGTTGGCCTGGCGCTGGTGGCCGCCTTCGGGCTGATGTTCCTCCTGCTCGCGGCCCTCCTCGCCCGGGCGGCGGGCTTCCTCGACGCCGCCCGGGTCTCCGTCGACCTCAACCGCGTGCTCGCCGCCGAGGACTTCCCGGCCCTGGTCGACAACGAGAAGCGGCTCAACGCCTACGCCGACGACCCCGCGGAGTGGGCCGAGCTCGCCCGCGCCCAGGTGGTGATCTGGTCGGAGTTCGACGGCGATCACGCGCGCCTCGACGCCGTCGACGCGCTGCTGGCCAACCCCACCGGGGTCGACGCGCACCGCCTCGCCTACCTGCGCGCGGCCGAGTTGCTCGCCTTCCGCAACCCGGCCTCGGCGCTGGCTGCCCTCGGGCGCGAACCCGCGCACGACGACGAAGACCGACTCCTCCGGGCACGCATCCAGTCGGCCCTCGGCAACCACGCCGCCGCGCTCGAGGAGATCGACGAGATCGTGGCCAGGAAGGAGCCTCGCTACCAGCTAGGGCGGGTGGGCGCGCTCGCCGCCGCCGGTCGCAGCGCCGAGGCCCGCGCCATCACCGCACAGCTCGTGTCGCGACACCCGAGTCACGTGGCGGCCCGGCTCTGGGAGCTGAAGCTGCGCGAGGGCACCCCCCAGGACCTCGCCGCCGCCGCCGCCGTGTTCCGGCGCACCTACGATGCAGTCGGCCTCTCGCCGAGGCAACATGGCGAGGCGGCGTGGGTGGAGACGAAGGCCTGGCTCGACGCCCGCGACTACGACCGCGCCCGGGCGGCTGCCGAGAGCGGCCTCGCGCGCGACGGCACCCATCGCGACCTGCTCCTTGCCGTGGCCACCGACGACATGCGGCAGAGCGAGCTCGTTGCCGCCGCGAGCAAGCTCACGGCGCTGCACTCGCTGTACCGCGCCGACCCCGAGGTGCGCACCGCGCTCGTCCTCACGCTGCTCGAGGTCGACCGCATCGACGAGGCCACCGCGCTCGCGACGGAGGCCAACCCGCCGCTCCGCGAGGTGCTCCTCGGCACGGTGGCCGCCTGGGCCACCGCCGCCGACGCCCCCGACCCCGCCGGCCTCG
>VGRQ01000383.1 GCA_016875315.1 Deltaproteobacteria bacterium
GCGAGCGCGCGATGGTGCTCTCGGAGTGCCGGAAGCTCGGCGCCCCCGAGCCTGCCGAGGCCGACTGGCGGCTCTGGCGCCCCGGCGAGGTGGGCACGCCGCCCGACCCGGCGGCCACGGTGGCGGCGATGCGCCGCGTGGGCCTCGTCCACCGCCTGCCCGACCCCTCGGCGGAGCGCGTGATCCGCGAGTTCGCGCGGCACTGGCGCGTGGCCTTGCCGACCGTGGTGCTGCCGCCGGTCACCGTCGGCCAGAAACTGGCACGGCAGTGGCTCGACTTCTTCGGTCGCTAGGCCCGCGCGCTACGTTCCCGGCGCGATGATCCACACTCCCCCCACGCGCGACCCGGCGCTCGCCGGCGAGATCGGCGCCTTCCGCGAGAAGTTCAGCGACGTCAAGAAGGCGGTCGCGACCGTGATCCTCGGCAAGGACGAGGTGATCTTCAAGTGCCTCGTGGTGCTGCTCGCGCGCGGTCACATCCTGCTCAAGGACGTGCCCGGCACCGGCAAGACCATGCTCGCCCGCGCGATCGCCGCGTCGATCGCCTGCGACTTCCGTCGTATCCAGTTCACGCCCGACCTCCTGCCGATGGACATCACCGGCACCAACGTCTTCGACCTCCGCCAGAAGCAGTTCGTCTTCCAGCCGGGCCCGGTCTTCACCAACCTGTTGCTCGCCGACGAGCTCAACCGCGCCACGCCGAAGACGCAGTCGGCGCTCCTGGAGAGCATGGCCGAGCACCAGGTGACGGTGGAGGGCGTCACCCACAAGCTCCCGCCGCCCTTCCTGGTCATGGCGACGATGAACCCGCTCGACCACGACGGTACCTACGTGCTCCCCCAGGCGCAGCTCGACCGCTTCACCGCCCAGCTCTCGATGGGCTTCCCGCCCCCCGAGGCCGAGATGCAGATGCTCGACGTACACCTCGGCATGCGCCCGCCGGTGGAAGACGTGCGGCCGGTGATCGACCGCGAGATCTTCCTGCGCTGGCAGTCGCTCGTCACCCGGGTGTTCATGTCGGAGGAGGTCAAGCGCTACCTCGTGAGCATGGCCAACACCATCCGGTCCGACAGCGTGGCGCTGGCACCGCCCTCGCCGCGGTCCCTGCTCATGCTGTCGCGCGTGGCGCAGGCCCACGCCATGACCCAGGACCGCGACTTCGTCACCCCGGAAGACGTGCGCGCCATGGCCCCCGACGTGCTCGCCCACCGCATGATCATCAGCGGCGACGAGGCCGGCGTGTCCTACGTGCAGCGCGTGCTCGAGAAGGTGCCGCTGAAGTGATTCGGCACCTCTTCGCCATCGCGTGGAACGTGTGCGGGCTGTTCATGATGCCCTTCGTGCTCGGCTTCGTGGCGGCCCTGTTTTTCGAGGTGAGCGAGGTGGGCGACACGCTGCCCTTCCTGCTCCTGGTGTCGGCGCTGGTGATCACGCCGTCGTTCCTCGCCCTCCTGGTGGGCGTCATCTGGAAATCGGCGCGCGAGCTGCGGCTGCTGCGCCAGTCCGGTCGCTACACGGGGCGGGCGGCGCTGGCGACGATTGCCCGGCACGTGAGCATCGTCACCCCGCGGGGCTGGGCGGTGCTCATCACCGGCGGTTTCTTCATCGTGTTCGCGCTCGGCATGAAGTGGGCCGACCTGTCGCTGGTGGCCACCCTCGCCCTGGCCGTGTTCTACGGCGTGGTGTCGGCCTCGGCCTTCCTGTCGGCCTTCATCGTGTCGAACTTCGAGGCCCAGCTCAAGTCGCGGGCCAGCGTGGAGCGCCAGATGTCGCCCGCCGTGGTACACGCGGGCGACCCGGCGGAAGAACGTTTCATCTTCCGTCGCGTGCCGGTGCCGCCCTTCTACTTCCTGCTGGTGGAAGACGAGCTTCCCGACCGCCTCGCCACGGTGAGCCGCTACGCGGTGGGGGCCGGGGCGCGCCGCGCCGAGCTGCTCGTGGGGGGCCGCTTGCGACGTTCCCCCCGGGGCGTGTACCGCCTCGGCCCCGCTCACATCTACTACCAGGACGCGCTCGGCTTCACGCAGGTGAGCGTGGCCTCGCTCGCCACCACCGAGCTGAAGGTGCTGCCGCGTTTCCGTCACCTCGTGATCGTGGAGCCGCCGCGCAGCCGGCTCGACAAGCCCGACGTGCTCACCCGTCCCCACCGCTTCCCCACCGAGGATCACTTCCGCTTCCGCGACTACATGACGGGCGACGACACGCGCCGCATCCACTGGAAGCTGAGCGTCAAGACCGGGCGCCTGCAACTGCGCACGCCGGAGACGCGCGAGATCTCCACCAAGAACGTGCTCCTGGTGCTCGACGCGTACCTGCCGGCCGGGCGGATGCTCGCCGACGGGGTGGGCGTGGAGGAGGTGCTCGACAAGCTCGTGGAGACGTGGATCTCGCTGGCGAAGGAGCTGGTGGAGCGTGGCGACCGGGTGACGCTGGCCTGCGTGGCGCGCGACAAGCAGGGCACCCCGGCGGTGGAGGTGATGCAGGCGGGCAAGGGCGGGCACGTGCGCTGGCAAGACCTCGGCGCGCGGGTGTTGTGGCAGGGCACGCACGACCTGCCCCGCTTGCTCGACGAGGCCGGCGAGAGCCACCACGCCGTGGTGGTGTCCAGCCGCTTCCAGGCGCCGCCGCCCGAGCCCTTCAAGGGCGAAACGCTCACGTGGGTTTACCTCCCCCCGGAGAAGGCGCTGGGCGAGAAAGACCCGACCTTGCTCCAGGCCCTCGCCGGCACCCCCGTCCGGGCCTTTCTCTGGCTCTTTCGGCTGCCGTTCCCCGTGGGCAGCGACGAGAACGCCTTCTTCGCCCAGATCCGCATCTTCCAGCAGCAGGCGATGCGCCTCGGCGCGCGGCAACGGCTGCGCGCCATCGCCGCCCGCGACGGACGGCGGATCTTCCAGCAGATCGTGGGCCGGGGCGACACCGTGTACCGGCTCGACACCGGCATCGGCACCCACCGGCTGGTGGGCGTGAGCGCGGGCACGGCCAAGTCCGGGAAGAAGTCGGCCGCATGAGCAAGGGATTCACCGGCGTGCTCAACACCACCTCGTCGATGACGTTGTGGCAGCAAGTGAAGGAAACGGCGGTCCCGATCGTGACCTACTGGCTCTGGCTCGGCTTTTCTTTCGCCGTTTTCGCCGCGTCGGTGCTGGTGACCGACGGGGTGGGCACCGACAACCTCGTGGCCCTGGGCATCTTCATCGGGGTGACCTCCGGCGCGGTGGCCGCGGGACAATTGCTCGCTTTCCTGCGAGTCCGCACCTGGCTCTTGATCCTCGGGGGCGCCATCTGCTGGGCGGTGTACTTCGGCGTTTTCGTGGGCATGGCGGTGGGCGGCGCGATGCCGGAGCCGCTGATCGTCCTCTCGGTGGCGGTGTTGTTGATCGGGCCGGTGGCCATCACCGGGGGACTGTGGAGCCTCGAGACACACCGGGCCCTGTGGAGCGCCTGGCTCCCCATGGTCTACACCGTGGCCGGCATGCTGATCTGGATGGAAGACCAGGGCACGGTGGATGCCTGGAAAACGGGCGACAAGCTCGCGGTGTGGGACCTAGTTGGCCTCGCGATGTTCGTGCCCTCGGTGGGCCTGTTCCTGCTTTTTCTCGTCACCCGCGAGACGCACCGGCTCGCCACGTGGCGGCGCGGCCCGATGGCGCCCTTGCGGCCCACGATGGAAGAACGGGGCGTGTCCCGACCGAGGCTGACGCTGCTCGGCTTCATCGCGCTCGGGCTCCTGACCCTGTTCGTCAGCGGCGCCTCGGCGCTCGTCGCGCCCTTCCTGTGGCGGACGGGGCCGGACGAGGGCTCCGGTGGTGGAGGCCAGCCCTCCAGCGAGCCCCAGCCGCCGCCCGACCTGCCGGACATGCCGGGCATCGACCCGCGAGTGATGGAGATGGTGCAGAAGATGGTGGAGGCGGCGCAGCAGGCGGCAGGCTCCGTGTGTACGATGCTGGCGATCGGCCTCCTCGCGCTGCTCGGCGCGCTGATCGCCTACCGGCCGCTCAAGCGGCTCCTGGTGGTGAGGCACCTCAAAGACCCGTACTGGACGGTGAGCCCCACGCAGCGCATCGAGCAGGGCTGGCGCCTCGTGGAGATCGCGCTCGGCGACGCGGGCGTGTTTCCGGTCCCCGGGGAAGACGCGGCCTCGCTGGCCCGCCGCGCCGCGCCGGTGCTGGCCCGCCTGTCGCCGGTGGAGGTGCATGGTTTCGACGACGTGGCCGAGGTGGCCGACCGCGTGCGCTTCGGCCTCGGCGTGTCGCCGGGCGACGTGGAGACGGTGGAGCGCTTCTCGCGCTGGGTGATGGACACGGTGTGGGAGCGACTGGACGACAAGACCCAGGTGGCGTCGATGTACCGGGGGATCTGAGAAGGACCGGCGAGGGACAACGGGACCACGGGGGGCGAGAGTCGCCTGTCGAACGTCGACGGTCGACGGTCGACGGTCGACGGTCGACGCTCGACGGTCGACACTCGACTCCGCCCACTCCGGTCCGCTCGGAGCTGCGCGCGGCGCCCCTCGGCAGGCGAGGGCGCCGTGCTCGCTTCCGAGCGGCCCTCGACCTCGTGGGGTCGCAGGAGGCGGCGGCCGAGCAGCCGAAGCTTCGCAGGGTCGGTGCGATGCTCCGGGGACCCAACCGGTAGCCGCCGCCGAGCGGAAGCGGCGGAGGCGGCCGTTCACGCGCGCGCGGGCGGAGGCATGCAGACGCGGCCCAGGGCGTCGACTCGTGACACATGGTGTTGCTCGCGATGGCGGATGCAGCTTCGAGGGGTCGCGCAGTCGCACACTGGGAGGGGAGCGCATGCCGGCGCTCGGGGTGCCGCCTCTCAACGCTGCGGGGCACAGAGAATCCGCGGTGCCCGGCGGCAACTCAAGGGGACTGCCCGGTCCGGTGGAGTTACCGCCGGGGCGCTCGGCGCCTCCGGGCCCGCGCCACCCCAAGGCGCTCCTGCTCGACCCCGCGCTCGCTGTCCGCAGAAAGCCAGCGCTGATCGCCGCGGGATGCGCGGACTGAGCGGCGTTGGGGCCCGGCCTCGTGGTTGACGTCCACGAGGCAAGAGTAGCAAGTCGCGAGGAGGAAGTGTCGCACTGAACATGCGAGCAGATGAATCGCCCAGGTCAGCGCCTCTCCGACCTGGCGGCAGGACTACCGCACCACCCCCAGCTCCGCGGCAAGCGCCGCATTGTAAGCCTCCACCTGCTCGTCGATCTCGAGGGCCGTCCGGTAGCGCCGGAGGGGCGGGAAGACATTGCGCGCAGGCGTGTCGGCGAAGGACAGGGCCAGCAGGGCGAGGCCGCTGCCACCCAGCACCACGGCGCTGCCGAGGAGCACGTCGTCCTCGGTGGTGCGACTCGTCCAGGAGTCTTCGCCGGGACCGCCCGCGGGGGGCTCTCCGATCGCCGTGGCGGGGACCACGGCCAGGCCGAGCAGCGCCAGCCCGGCCACGCGTGGCGCCCAGCCG
>VGRQ01000384.1 GCA_016875315.1 Deltaproteobacteria bacterium
GTCTTCAAAACCTATGGGCGGGGTGGGCGAACGCTTATAGAACTGCGGCGCTCGATCCCGAGGTGTGCTCGACCGAGGGGAGCCTCGCCCTCGCGGGGATGATGGGCGCCGACCCAGCCTGACCGGGTGCACCGCGCCTGGACATGGTCGCCCGGCCGGCACTCCCGTTCGGCCTTATGGTAGCTTGGCACCGTGCATTTCTGGCTCTCCATCGCGTGCTCCTCGCCAGAAGGGGACACCCTGGCTCCTGGCCCGGGCGTCACCGACGGAGCAACCAGCGACGCGGAGGCGGAAGCCCTGTTCGAAGAGGTCCTGTCCTTCATGCAGGACGAGTTCGACCGCGAGGCCGTCGTCGGCGGGGCACTCGCTGTGGTCTTCGAAGGTCGACTCGCATGGTCGGCGGGAGTCGGGGTCCGCGAGATGGATGGCAACGAGCCCGTCACCGCTGACACCTTGTTCAACATCGCGTCGGCGACGAAGCAATTTACGGCCGCGACCGCGATGAGCCTCGTCGATGACGGTTCGCTTGACCTCGACTCGCCCGTGGGGGCGTACGTGCCCTACTTCGGTGTTGCCTCGCCGTACGACCCCGAGGCGGTGACGCTGCGCGGCCTGTTGTCCCACACCGCTGCCTACCCGAGCTCCATGGTCGGGAAGCCGGACCAGAGCAGTTACGACCTGGACGACTACTTCCGAAACAACCCCGACCAGCCGTTGCTCGTCGAACCGGGCGAGGTCTGGAACTACTCGAACCTGGGGTTCTCCCTCGCGTCCCTGGCCGTGCAGGAGGCGGGCGGCGACGACTTCCCGGAGCTGGTCGAGTCGCGGGTGCTCGGGCCCGTCGGGATGACATCGGCGACGATGCGGGCGCGAAAGGCGAAGCGCCGCGAGTTCACGTATGGCCACTGCATGGAGTACTGCGACGGCGAGCTCTACGTCCTCGATCCAACATTTTACGACAGCCAAATCTACTGGGGCCAAGGCGGGCTCTGGGCGAGCGCGAACGACCTGGGGCGCTGGAGCGAGTTCCTGCTCCACGGCGATGCGGACGTTCTGAGCGAGCAGAGTCGAGCCGAGATGCTGTCGCCGCAGGCCCCCACCGGCAGCCTGCCCGGGTCGAGCTACGGGCTTGGGCTGTTCGTGTCGGACACGTTCGGGCCCGAGACGGTCAGCCACGGGGGCGACAACTACGGGTTCCGCGCCCAGATCATCCTCGTCCCCGAGGAGGCCTTCGGGGTAGTCGTGCTGGTCAACAGCGACTGGTACTACCCCGGCACGATCGCGACGCACGCCGCGTCGCTGTTCACGACGTACGAGGAGCCCGACTGGGACGCGCTGACGCCGGATCCGGCGGAACTCCAAGCGCTGGTGGGCAGCTACGCCGACGAGATCTGGTGGGGCAGCTTCGAGGTCACCTTCGTGGGCGGCGAACTCCGCGGCAACTTCGTGGAGGCCGGCAGCGAGGAGACCATCTACCCGTCGATCGGCAACGGGCTCTACGTGTGGGACGGGGACGACTGGACTTACGCCACGGCTTGGTACGACGAAGGCGGCGTCCCGGAGTACCTCGTCACTCGCGGGGGCGTCGCCGTGCGGGTCGACTGAGGCTCGCCGCCGTTCTTCATCGGCGCTACACTTCCCCCATGTCTTTGCCCCTCCACGTCGTCACCACCGAGGCCATGGCGCTCGACCCCGCCGACCGGCTCCGGCTCGCGCAGGAGCTCCTGGACAGCGTGGAGGAGCCCGGTGATCCGGGCTGGGCCCCCGTCTGGGCGGCGGAGCTGGATCGTCGCGTTGCCGAGGCCGAGCACACGGGCGACCGCGGACGCCCCTGGGACGAGGTACGCGCGGAGCTCCTCGACGATCTCGCGCGCCGGTGAGCACAGCGCGCCTGCTCGCTCCAGCGCAGAGCGAGCTCCGGACCGCGATGCGTTGGTACGAGTCGAGACGTCCTGGTCTCGGTGCAGAGTTCCTCGGCACGGTGCACGCAGTTCTCGCCCGCGTCGGCGCGGCTCCCGAGCAGTTCGCGCCGTGGACAGACAACCCGCGCTTCCGACGCGCGCTGCCCTCCCGCTTCCCGTACGCCGTCTTCTTCCACGTTGTCGGCGAAGAAGCAGTCGTCGTCGCCGTCGCTCACACGAGCCGGCGGCCGGGCTACTGGCTTGATAGAACCGACAAAAGCGAGGAATCTCCGTAGAAACACGCGGTTTCTGCGGAGCTTCCCAACGTGGTCGGGATGGCCGAATGCTTATCGAACTTTCTTCCTGACCCCGAGGGGGTGGTCAAGCGAGCGGATGCTGGCCTTGGAGGGCGCTTCCAACACCCCTTAAGCCGCGCTCGCGCCGGTCGCGCGAGACATCCGCAGAATCCTCAACGCCCCCCCGAGGACCACGAGCCCGATCACCGTCCCGATCACCAGGTCCGGCACGGGGCTGCCGGTGAACGCCACCAGGGCCCCCGCCGCGATGACACCGAGGTTGGCGATGACATCGTTCGTCGAGAAGATCCAGCTCGCCTTCATGTGGACGCCCCCGGTGCGGTGCCGGGACAGGAGGGCCATGCAGGTGACGTTCGCGACCAGCGCGACCGCGGACACCCCCATCATCAACGGGCCGAAGGGCTCGCTGCCGACGAAGGCCCGGCGACCGACCTCGATGAGCACGCCGAGCGCGAGGATGAGTTGGAGGACGCCGCTGGCGCGCGCGACGCGCCGTTGCCGGTCCACGGCCCGGCCCACGCCGTACAGCGCGAGCCCGTAGACCGCGGCGTCGGCGAACATGTCGACGGAGTCGGCAAGGAGTCCCGTGGACTGGGCGACGACACCGACCGCGACCTCAGCGGCGAACATCACCGCGTTGATCGCGAGGAGCTGGCGCAGCACCCGCGCTTCGCCCGGGGCATCCTCCGACGCGATGGCCGCGTGGGGGCTGGCCGGCGCGGGGTCGATGGCCTTGGCGCTCCGCACCACCTTCGCGCCGAGCCCGAGCGGCTCCAGCCGGCCGAGGATGGGCGCGCTGTCGCCCTCGTGGCGCACGACCACCCGCCGCCTCTCCAGGTCGAAGGCGAGTCCGCGCACGCCCGCCTCCGGCTGCAGCGCCATGCGGATGAGCCTCTCCTCCGAGGGGCAGTCCATCTTCGGGACCTCGAACTCCGTGTCGCGCATGCTTGGCACTATCCGGCGGGCCAGCTCGTCGGGCAGGCGCGCGCGCGGCCAATCGTCCCACCTTCGAACCCGTCACCCCCTGCTTGTAAAGAACCAAAAAACCCCAACGCGCGTCCCCTCCTTGCCCGGCGATGCTGTCGACGATCGGGTAGGAGTGCCCCATGCGATTCCTCGTCCTCGCCCTCGCCCTCGTCGGTTGTCCCAACGAAGATCCTAGCAAGGACGACGGCGACAGCACCGACACCGACGACCTCGACACCGGCGACACCGAGGAGACCGGCGACACCGAGGAGACCGGCGACACCGGCCCCTCGCCGGATAGCGACAACGACGGAAGCCCCGACGACGAGGACTGCGACGACACCGACGCCCTGATTTTCCCTGGGGCCGATGAGCACTGCGACGGCGTCGACGAGGACTGCGACGGCACCATCGACAACGACCCGGTCGACATGGTGTGGTACCAGGACAGCGACGGGGACGGCTACGGCACCGACACCGCCCGTACCTACAGCTGCACCCAGCCCGAGGGGTACGAGTCGCGCGGCGGCGACTGCGACGACACGCGCGACGACGTCAACCCCGCCGGCACCGAGCACTGTGACGGAGCCGATGAGGACTGCGACGGCCGCACCGACGACGACGCCATCGACGGCGTGCTCTACTACCTCGACGCCGACGGCGATGGTCACGGGGACGCCGAGGTTTCCGAGCACTTCTGCGACGAGCCCACCACGCACGTACACGTCGCCGACGACTGCGACGATGGCGACGGCGCCAGCTACCCGGGCGCCGAGGAGATCTGCGAGGACGGCGCCGACAACGGTTGCGACGGCCTCGACGACTGCGAGCCCGGTGGCTCCTACTTGCCCAGCGACGCCGACCTGTCGCTCCTCGGCGGCACCGAGAAAGAGTTCGCGGGCTCCGGCCTGTACGCCGGCGACGTCAACGGCGACGGCGTCGCCGACATCGCCACCGGTGCCTACGGCTACAACCCCGGCGGCCAGAACCTCACCGGTCGCGTGTACCTCAACTTCGGCCCCTTCACCGGGGCCGAGGAGCTGAGCGGCGCCGGCGCCACCATCCTCGGGTCGGCGGCCGACGATGGCTTCGGCTGGTACATCGCCGGCGGCGATACCGACGCCGACGGCCTCGGCGACCTCGTCGTGGGCGCCTACGGCGCGGAGATCGAGGGCAACGAGGACGGCGGCGCGGCCTACGTCTTCTCGAGCGGCAGCAGCGGCAGCCTCGACACCACCGATGCCTACGCGGTGGTGGCCGGCGAGCGTGCCGACGACTTCACCGGCTGGGCGATCGCCGTCGACAGCGCCGGGCGCCTCCTCGTGGGCGCGCCCATGGGCGACAGCACCGGCAGCGAGGCGGGCGCCGTGGGCATCTTCGAGACGGCGCCGGGCGGGCAGTACGACTTCTACACCGACGCCACCGTGCTGCTCACCGGCGAGGGCGACGACGACCAGGCCGGCTACTCGGTGGCGAGCGGCGACATCGACGGCGACGGCGTGGACGACGCCATCGTCGGCGCCCCCTACGCCAACGGCACCGGCCGGGTGTACGTGGTCTTCGGCTCGGGCCTGGCCTCGATGGAGCTCGACTCCGCCGACGCCATCATCAACGGCGCGGGGACAGACGACCGCCTCGGCATCGCCGTGGCGGCCGGCGACAGCGACGGCGACGGCGCCGACGACCTGCTCGCGGGCGCCGACTACAACGACGACGCGGCCACCGACGCCGGCAAGGCCTACGTCTTCGAGGGCCTCGGCGTGGGCGTGGTGGCGGCGGGCACCGCCGACGCGACCGTCGCGGGCGCGGCGGGGAGTGACTACGCCGGCCGCAGCGTGCTCCTGGCCGGCGATCACAACGGCGACGGCTGGCTCGACCTGCAAGTGGGCGCGACCGCCTTCGACAGCACCAGCTCCGGTGTCGGCGCCGCCTTCCTGCTCTACGGCCCGGTGAGCGGCGCGCAGTCGCTCGGCGCACCCGACGTCACGCACCAGGGCGGCAACGCCAGCGACGCGATGGGCCACCGGCTCGGCACCGCCGACCTGGACGGCGACGGCTACGACGACGTGCTCGGCGCCGCGATGGGGCGCGACGACGCCGCCACCAACTCAGGAGGCGTCTTCGGCTGGTGGGGCACCGCCCAGTAGGCCAAGCTCCACCCACGCCGCCTTGAGGAGGTTCAGCACCGCCCCCTCGCCCGCCTCGCGCACGGGGGCTGCGGCGCGCTCGATCACGGCGCGGGCGCTCG
>VGRQ01000385.1 GCA_016875315.1 Deltaproteobacteria bacterium
GCCGGGCAACCTCGCCCACGCGGAGGGCCAGCGCCGCCGATGGGCTCTCGGCCGGGGCGGGCCCGGGCAGGTCGGGAGGACAGGCGAGCAGGAGCGCCAGCAGCACGGCGCCGCCTATCTCGCGAGCGGCAGCCAGATCGAGAAGCGGCTCCCGGCGCCCTCCACCGACTCCAGCGATACCCGCCCCTTGTGGGCGGCCACGATGCCGGCCACGATCGCGAGGCCGAGCCCGCTCCCCTCCGTTCGTCGTGACAGTAGATTGTTCGAGCGGTAGAACTTGTCGAACACGCGGCGCTGTTCCACCAGTGAAATGCCGGGGCCGTCGTCTTCCACCGCGAAGCTCACGCCGCCGGACTCCTCCCTTGCGAGGAACCTGATCTTCACCTTGTCGCCCCCATACTTCCGGGCGTTGCCGAGCAGGTTGATCAGCGCCTCGGCCACCGCGTCGGCGTCGGCGTGTACGCGGGGGAGCGCCTCGGGGACGGTCACCTCCAGGCGGTCGTCGCCGTCGAGGTCGTGGGCCCGGAAGGCGTTCACCGCCCGCTCGGCGATGTCGCAGGGGCGAAGCGGCTGGATCTCGTAGATTCTCCGCCCCGCCTCCATCCGCGCCCACGTGAGCACGCGCTCGATCTTCTTGCTCAGCCGCTCGGTTTCCGCCGCGATCACGTCGAGGCATTCCTGCACGCGCTCCGGGTCTTTTACGCGACCCGACTGCAGCGTTTCCACGAACATGCGGATCGAGGTGAGCGGGGTGCGCAGCTCGTGGGAGACGTTGCTCACGAAGTCGGTCTGGAGTCGCGACAGGCGAACCTGCTGGGCGATGGCGCGTCCCATGATGATGACGCCCACCACGGTGGCCGCGAAGAGCAGGATCATCGTCCATCGAAGCGCACTCTCGGCGGGCGCCTCGCGCGCGGGCGGCGGGTTGACCTCCACCCGCCAGTGCCCGAAAGGAGGCGCCAGCGGGCGCACCACGAAGGGCTCGTCCTCGAGCAGTTGCAGGGCGAGAGATCGTCGCAGCGCGTCGAAGCTCACCGGCTCGCCGGCGGGATCGGCCGCCACCGCGCCCAGCCGGTAGCTTGCGCCCTCGGTGGAGAACTTGCGGCCCACGATCTCGGGGACGACCACGGCGTCGATCGCGGCGGCATCGATGCGATAGGCGACCACCAGACCCTCGCGCAGTCGCGACACTGCGAGCGCCGAGTCATCGCCGGCCGAGGCGGTGACGAAGCTCACCGGCGCCCGCGCCGACAGCACCAGCGCCGCGGCCTGGGCGTCGGGCGGGGCGTCGGGATCGTCGAGCGTCCACACCTTCGACACCAGGCGGCTCCTGTCGGGGTAGCTGGTCGCTGCCTCGCCGAGCGACTCGGCTGGCACCGCCGCCAGCGCCTCGCGCACGCGGTCGTCTTCCGCCGCGAGCGCCGCCAGCACCTCCGCCTCGATCGCGCGCGCCTGTAGCGTGTAGCGCTCGTGCAGGCGGCCCTCCTCGGCGTCGGCACGGTCTTTCACGCCGGCGAGGCCGTAGGCGAGCAGCGCCACCGCCGGCGCCACCGCCAGCGCGACCATCGCCCAGAACACCCGTCGCCGGGCCATCGACTCGCCGAGCGTGGGCACGGGCAGGAACTATCCCGCGTAGCCGGGATCGCAGCCGCGCGGCTGCGCCCGGAATACCGCGCGCCCCATGAACCTCAGTCGCGTGCTCAGCACCGAGATCCTCCCCGCCGTGGAGCGGCCCAGCCGCTACCTCGGCACCGAGCACAACGCCATGCACAAGCAAGGCGCGCGCGTGCGGCTGGCGCTGGCCTTCCCCGACCTCTACGACCTCGGCCTCGGCAACCTCGGCCTCCACATCCTGTACGCCATCCTCAACCGCATCGACGGCGTGGCGGCCGAGCGGGTGTACGCCCCGGCGCCCGACATGGAGCGCGAGCTGCGCGCCCGCGGGCTCAAGCTCTTCGGGGTCGAGAGCCGCGACGAGCTCTGTGACTTCGACGCCATCGGCTTCACGCTCCAGTCGGAGCTCACCTTCACCAACATCCTCAACATGATCGACCTGGCGGGCCTGCCGCTGCGCAGCGCCAACCGGTCAGCGGGGCCGATCGTGCTCGCGGGCGGTCCTGCCGTGTTCAATCCCGAGCCGCTCGCGCCCTTCATCGACGCCTTCGTCATCGGCGACGGCGAGCAGGTCGTCGCCGAGATCGCCGGGGTGCTCGCCGCCCACCGCGAGCGCGACGCGCGCCTGCTCGCCCTGTCGCGACTCGAGGGCGTGTACGTGCCGGCGCTCTACCCGATGGACACGCTGCCCGACGGTCGCGTCGTCCCGCCGGTCGACGCCCCGAAGATCCGCAAGCGCACCGCCCGCGCCCTCGACGGCAACAACTTCCCGGTGGACTACATCGTGCCCTTCACCGAGCAGGTGCACGATCGCGTGTCGCTCGAGGTGCTGCGCGGCTGCACGCAGGGCTGCCGTTTCTGCCAGGCCGGCATGACCACCCGGCCGGTGCGGGAGCGCACCGTCGACGCCGTGGAAGAGCTGATGACCCGCACGCTCGCGGCCACCGGCTACGAGGAAGTGTCGCTGGTGTCGCTCTCCACCTGCGACCACAGCCGCGTGCGCAGCCTCGTCGAGCGCACGTCCACGCTGGCGAAGTCGCAGCACGTGGCGCTGTCCTTGCCGTCGCTGCGCCTCGACAGCTTCTCGGTGGAGCTGGCCGACATGGCGTCGTCGACCCGGCGCACGGGTCTCACCTTCGCCCCCGAGGCCGCGTCGCCTCGCCTGCGCGCGGTCATCAACAAGTGGATTCCCGACGACGATCTCATCGAGATGGCCAGCGCCGCCTACGCGAAGGGCTGGGAGCACGTCAAGACCTACTTCATGATCGGGCTTCCCACCGAGCGCGAGGAAGACATCGTCGCCATCGCCGACCTCTGCGCGCGCACGCTGGCGGCGGGCAGGAAGAAGAACTCCCGCGCCACCGTCAACACCGGGGTGAGCACCTTCGTGCCGAAGCCCTTCACCCCCTTCCAGTGGGCGCGGCAGATCAACATCCAGGAAACAGAAGAAAAGCAGGCGCTTCTGTTGCAGAACATCAAGCGTCACAAGAACATCAAGTTCGGGCGCCACAAGCCCCAGGAGACCTTCCTGGAGGGGCTCGTCTCCCGCGGCGATCGGCGCGCGGGCGATCTCATCGAGGCGGCGTGGCGGCACGGCGCCCGCTTCGACGCCTGGGGCGAGCACCTCGACTTCGGCGCCTGGCAGCGGGCCATCGACGAGGTGGGCTACGACTGCGACGACGCGCTGCGCGAGCGGGCCCTCGACGAGCGGCTGCCCTGGGATCACATCGACATCCACATCCCCAAGGCCTGGTTTGCCGCCGACTACGAGCGGGCGATCTTGTTGCAGCACGCCCCGGACTGCCGCGCGAAGAAGTGCCACGACTGCGGCGTGATCGACGTGGAGCGTGCGCTGTGCGCGCACATGCTCCGCAACAGCATCGAGGGCCGGAAGGCGGAGAAGGCGTGGACGCGGGCGCCCACCACGCCCGTGGCGGAACCGCTCGCCGTCCAGCGCATTCGATTCCGCGTGGGGCGCGAGGGCGACGCGCGCTTCCTCGGCCACCTCGAGTGGCAGAAGGCCTGGCAGCGCGCCTTGCGACGGGCGGGCGCCCCCGTCGCGTACACCCAGGGCTTCCACCCCCACCCGCGCGTGGACTTCTCCTCGGCGCTGCCGAGCGGCGAGGAGTCGCGCGCCGAGTTCATGGACGCGCGCCTCGTGCGGCGGGTCGACGCGGAGGCGTTGTTCTCGTCGCTGCGGGCGACGGCCCCCGCGGGCTTCCTCGTGCTGGGCGCCGAGGAGGTGCCGATGGAGGCGGCGGCGACGATGGGGGAGGTGAGGGGATGGCGCTACGAGCTTGTCTCCGGGCTCGCTATCGACGAGGCGCGTGCTGCTGTCAAGCGCATCGATGTCGCGACGTCGCTTCCCGTCACCCGGCGCTCGAAGTCGGGGCCCATCGAGGTGGACGTGCGCCCGATGGTCGACCGCATCGCCGTGCGCGACGACGGCGTCGTGGAGCTGGATCTCGGGACGGTCAACGGCAAGCCGGGCAAGGCCCGGGAGATCGTCGAGCTGATGCAGCTGCCGCCGACGACGCGCGTGGTGCGCACCGAGGTGCGGTTTCGCTAGTCTCGCGTGATAGACGGCGCGCCATGTTTGTGCTGAGTGATGAGCAGGAGGCCCTCGCCGAGGCGGCGCGCGCCGCCGCGCTGGCGCACGTGGCCCCCACCGCCCGGGAAGACGACGAGAAAGAGCTGTTCCGGAAGGACATCTTCCGGGCGCTGGGCGAGGCCGGGCTGTGCGGGATCCCCACCGCCGAGGCCTGGGGCGGCCTGGGGCTCGGCTACCTCGACTACGCTGTCGTCCTCGAGGAGATCGCGAAGGTGAGCGCGTCGTACGCGGTGACGGTGGCGGTCAACGGGCTCCCCCAGGTGATCCTGTCGCAGTTCGGCACCGAGGCCCAGCGTGCCGAGTGGCTGCCCCGGCTCGCGGCGGGCGAGGCCCTTGGCGCCTTCGCGCTGTCGGAGCCCTCGTCCGGCTCCGATGCGGCCTCGCTCCGCACCACGGCCGTGCGCGACGGCGATCACTACGTGCTCAACGGCACGAAGTTCTGGATCACGCACGGTGGCTACGCCGACGTGTACGTGGTGATGGCCCGCACCGGCGGCCCGGGGCCGAGGGGCATCGGCGCCTTCCTCGTCGGCAGCGACACCCCCGGTCTCTCCTTCGGCAAGAAGGAAGAAAAGATGGGGATGCGGGCTTCACCCACGGTGGAGGTGGTGTTGGAGAACGCGCGGGTACACGCGACGCAGCTCATCGGCGGCGAGTCCGAGGGATTCCGCTGCGCCATGAGCGCGCTCGACAGCGGGCGAATCACGATTGGCGCCACCAGCGTCGGGCTCGCCCAGGCCGCCCTCGACGCCGCCGCGGCCTACGCCTGCCAGCGCAAGCAGTTCGACACGCAGATCATCGACTTCCAGGGCGTGGGCTTCATGCTCGCCGACATGGCCTGCCGCGTGGAGACGGCGCGCCTGCTCGTGCACAAGGCGGCGTGGCTGCGCGACCAGAAGATGCCTTACTCCCACGTGGCGGCGATGGCGAAGTGTGTCGCGACCGATGCCGCGATGTCTGTCACCACCGACGCGGTCCAGGTGTACGGGGGCTACGGCTACACGCGCGAGTACCCGGTGGAGCGCTACATGAGAGACGCGAAGGTGATGCAGATCGTCGAGGGCACCAACCAGGTGCAGCGCGTCGTGATCGCGCGGCACCTGAAGCGTCACTATGGCGAGGCCTAGCGTGCGCGCGCGGCCCTACTCCGGTAAGCTCTCGCACTCCCTGGCCCG
>VGRQ01000386.1 GCA_016875315.1 Deltaproteobacteria bacterium
GGGGCGCGCCGCGCGCCCCCCCCGGGGGGGGGGGGGGGGGGGGGGGGGGGGGGGGGGGGGGGGCCGACGGAAGGAGACTGTTCAAGGCCAGTAGGTGTCGTCGTCCCAGGGGATTTCCCAGCCGGGGATGAGGCGGATTGCAGCGTCGTCGTCGCCCTCCTCGCGGAAGCCGAACACCAGGTCGTCGGCACCGTCGCCGGTGACGTCGCCGCATTCCACGTTGCCGGATCTCGAACCATCGAGAGCCACGACGCGCCCCGGGAGAGCGGAGTG
Source organism: Deltaproteobacteria bacterium (assembly GCA_016875315.1). Classification (GTDB taxonomy): domain Bacteria; phylum Myxococcota_A; class UBA796; order UBA796; family SXON01; genus SXON01. The sequence goes on from VGRQ01000386.1 coordinate 274, forward strand.
ACGCGACGGCATCGCGTGCGCCTCCGGCATGAGCAGCCACGTCCCCGCGCCGCGAAGCAGAAGGTTCGCCGCGCCGCCAAATACGCAGCGCTGCGTGCCGATGGAGGGCCCCGTGTCGAGGGGTGTGCCCTCCATGTCGTATCCGCCGGGGGCGTCCGCAACAGCCAGGGTGCCGGAGTACGGGCCAGGCCAGACGAGCCACTCGTTGTTCTCGCCCGCCCCGCCGTCCTCAGGCCACGCGTTCACCGAGAGGTCGCCCACGCCGTCGCCATCCCAGTCGGCGATGTTGAACCACGTGGACGTGGCGTACTCGGTGTCGCGAAACAATGTCGTTGCCAAATCCGACGTGGCTGTCAGGTCAGCAGCGCCCGCGAGGTCGGTGCCGTCGAGCAGGTCGGAGCAGGACTCGAAGCCTGCCTCGCAATCATCGTCCACGACCAGGTCGTCGATGCCGTCGCCGGTGACGTCGCCTACCGGGTGCAGGTCTCTCACCCAGCCACCGTCGAGCGTCACGCGGTCTGACCCGAAATGGCCACCGAAGTAGACGACGAGTCCGCCGTCGTCCTGTGGCTCGGTGTCGTCCCACGCCGCGAGCGCAAGGTCGCCGAGGCCGTCGCCGTTCCAGTCGCCGGTGATCGCGTCGCAGGCCCAGCACGCGTCCCACTCGATGTCCGGGTTGGCCGTCCACTCGTAATCGGTCGAGCCCTCTGGCACCCAGGTACCGTCGGTCGGGATCGGCCCCTTGTACAGCAGCGTGTCGTAGCCATAGATGCCGCCCGGCACGTGCCCCACGTCGTTGTAGCCGTCGCCGTCCACGTCGCCGAAATCAAGGTCGTGATCGATGAAGTCGGTGTACTCGTAGAAGGCGGCCACGTTGTTGTCGGCGGGGAAGGTGCCCGGGTGCTCGGGGATGGTCGTGGCCGTCCAGTAGCCATGGCCGTCGGGGTCGCCGTCGCTGTAGGTGCCAACGAGGATGTCGTCGACGCCGTCGCCGGTCACGTCGCGCACGATTCTCGGCGCCGCCCAGGGGCACCACGCCAGCACCACGCCCATCGCGCCGAGGTCCTGCGGCTGGGCGCAGTCCGCTCCCCGCCACCCGTCGCCGTCGCAGTCCTGGTCGGCGTCGTCGCACATCTCGGGGGCGCCCGGGAACACCCTGGGGTTCGCGTCGTCGCAGTCGGTGCCGCCCGCCGCCTCGTCGATGAAGCCGTCGCCGTCGGTATCCGCGACGGGACCGGTGTCGCCGGTGTCGGGCACGCTGTCGTTGCCCTGGCTGTCGGGGACCGACTCGCTGGCCGGGGGCGTGCCGCTGTCCGGGCGCTCCGCGCCGCCGCCGGGACAGGCGACCAGGCCGGCGAGCAGGGGGACTACCACGACAGGTCCAGGTCCCACGGGCCGCCGCCGACGGTCGCGAGGTAGAGGTGGTCGTGGGTGGGCGCAGGGTCGCCGGGGGAGACGTAGAGCAGGCCGCGCCCCGTGCCCCACGACGCCGCCATCCCGCGCGCGTGGTCCAGGTCGTCGCCGGACACCCGGCGCCACGCGAAGGCGGGCCCGAATGCCGACCAGGGGAGCGCACGCCGCTGGATCAGGTACACGCCACTCGGGCCGGCGGTGGCGTCCTCGCCCTCGCGGTACGACGTCGCCACGAACAGCCCTTCCACGTCCGGGTGCGGCACCACGGCCGTGATCGCCTGCCGGATGCCGTCCGCCGGCACGGCGGTGCGGGCCGCGCCATCGGCCAGGTCGATCTCGCACACGCCGCCGCCGTTGGCGGTGCTGCCTCCTGCCGCCCCGCCGTACACGAGTAGATGGGCGCCGTCGGGCGTCACCGTGGCGCCGAAGGTGAGCCCGGGCAGAAACTCCGCGGCGTCGTAGGCGGCGATCGGCGGCTCCGGGGGCCCGGAAACCGGGCAGGCGTCGTGCGGCCAGGCGGTCCAGCCGAGCGGGGTGGACTCGTAGCCGAGCTCGAACTCCACCTCGCGCACGCCGCAGGATTTGGTCGACACGAACACCCGGACGTGGGTGCCACCGGTGGTGGTGTCGGTGTCGGGGTGCAGGGACAGGGTGGCGGCGCCGCGCGCTACAGCGTCGTCGGCAGGGTCGGACGGGTCGCCTTCATCCCAGACGCCCTCGAAGAAGTCCACCTTGGCGCAGGTGTCGAGCCCGGCGGCCACCGGGACCGACGGCACCGTCTCGTCGTAGGCCACCTCCTCGTAGCGCAGGCCGGTGGCGCCGTCGTCGTAGACCACCCACAGCCCTTCCCCGCTGCCCTCGGCGCAGATGTCGCTGCTGTTGGCGCTGCCCCCGCAGCGGCCCGCGCTCGCCACCAGCGCGGTGTTCTCCCCAAGCGCGACGACGTCGGTGATGCGGCCGACGGCGCCGAGGCCGAACACGTTCGCTTCCGCCTCGTCTTGTGAGGCATTGCACTGCGGCCACTTGCCGTAGGCCGAGAGGAACTTACCCGAGTCGAGGCAGCTCAGCTCCCACCGGAAGTCCTCGTCCGCGTCGTACGCGATGTAGTTGGTGCGTCCGCTCACGGCGACGGCGTCCCAGCACCACTCGCCGGAGGAGCGGCGGTGCAGCAGGGCGTTCTTCTGGGCCGCGTCGTGGTAGTCGCCCGCCGTGACGGTGACCGGCGCGTACCAGGCCTCGTGAACGAGGTCGTCGCTGGCGTCGCGCTCGCCGCCGGTCCACGCGTCGACGCTCCCGCCGGCGATGGTCAGCCCCGCGAGCTGGCAGGCGCGGTCGGCGGCCTCGCGGCTGGCCGGGTCCTCGTCGCCGTGCAGCGTGAACAGGCTGATGTCGCCGGCCGCCGCGTAGGTGAGGTCGGCCACCACGGGACCGTCCGCCGTGGCCGCCGACAGCGTGGCGATGTCGAAGAAGGTGCCATCCTGGAAGGTGCGCGCGCCCAGCTCACCCATGAGAAAGGCCACCTCGTCGAGGTCGTCGCTGCCGTCCTCGGCGTCCCAACCTGTCGCAACCACCGCCGTGCCGTCGATCTCGATCGCGTCGCCAGTCTGGGGGATCCACCATGGGTACTGGGCCGCGAGCTGCAGCCGGTAGGCATAGCTCGCGCTCCCATCGTCCCAGAAAACGGCGTCGTGCATCGCGCCGGTGTGGGCCCACACCACGGGCTCGGCGTCGAGGTAGCTCCCGGCCGCGTCGATGTGCGCGTATCGGTCGATCGAACCGCCGACCAGGCTCGGATCGATATCGCCGTACCATACGAGGAAGTTGTCGTCGCGGTCGCCGTAGTCGAGCAGGGGGTGCCAGTCGAGTATGTTGCCCTCCGCCACCGGGTCCGCGCCGTCGAGGTGGGCGCGGAAGTGGCGCACGCAGGACAGCCCTGGGATGCCGTCGCCGACCTGGTAGAAGGCGAGCAGGAAGTTCGAACCTGGGTCGGCAACGACGCTCACGATCGACTCCGCGGACTCCTCGGCGTCGTTGGGGGCCACGAGGTCGCCGACCCACCGCGAGGGATCGTCGGCCGACGGGCAGCCGCGCAGAGGCGCCTTCAGGGCCCCCGCCGTGGAGTAGTAGTAGGGGAGCGGGTCGCCCGTCGAGTAGGTGACGGTGCCGTCGAAGTAGCCGTCGGCGTAGGGCGGCACCACCGACCACGACGGCCGGTTCGTGGTGTCGGTGGCGTCGGTGTCCCAGATCTCCACCACCGGGTCGCCGCCGCTGTCGGTGGTGACGGTCATCGCGTACACCGTGGAGTGCTGGTGGGTGCAGGTGTGCCAGTCGACGTCGGCGGCGCGCTTGCCGCCATCGACGATGAACACCTGGTTCGGCACCATCGGGTTCACCTCGATGTCGCGCACGTCTAGCAGTTCCTCGTCGAGCGCATCCCCGTCGTCGAGCTCGATGCACTCGAGCGTGCCGTCACACACGCCGGTGTCGGACACGAGCGGGCAGAGGTACAGCCCGCCCCGACCGGCGTCGCTCGCGTAGTTGCGCACGGTGTAGCCCACGAGCAGCCAGGACTGCTCGCCGTACTCGTCGCTCACGATCGCCGCCGCAGTTGGCAGGGCATCCTCGGGGAGGCTCGTGCCGCCGACGGCGTAGGGCTCGCAGATCGCGGGTGTCGAGACGCTGCTGGTCCCGGTCACCCGGTACACTCCGTGGGTATCGAGGACGATGATCGGCATTCCGTCCGCGTCCGTGCCGTCGGTCTCGCGCCGTTGCGCGAGCGCGTACACGCTGTCCCACTCGTCGGCAGGGTCGTGCACCAGGATCTTCCCGGAGCTGAAAAGGTCGTGCTGCACGGGCTGGTGGTCCTCGTCGAGGCAGCCACTCGCGTGCTTGGTGAAGCCGAGGTCTTCGTCCACCAGGATCTCGGTCCAGTCGTCGCCTCCGGCCCACCCGGTCCAGAGGCCACCGCCGCCGCCGTCCGTGTTGTCACCGGTCGCGACGACGGTCTGCGCGGTTGCGGGGCCCTCCGGGTACCACGCGTCCCAGGTACCCATGTCGCCGCGGTCGATGAAATCCTGCGACTTGCCGTTGGCAAACTGCCAGTACTCGCCGTCGGTGCTGTAGGAGAGACCGCCCACGTCGCTGCCCATGAGGAGGTAGTTGCCGTCGTCGCTCGGGCGCACGAAGGTCATCCGGCCCCCCGAGGGCACCTTCGTGGGGTTGGCCGTTGCCTCGATGTCCACGAGCGGCGACATCACGTACGGGCCATTCGCGACGGTGAGCCAGTCGATCTTGGCGTTGCCCCCGGAGCAGCTGAGCCGGAAGAGGCCGACCGTCGCCCCCGGCGTGATGTTGCTGAACTTCAGCGGATTGGTGCCCTCGGCGAGCGCGAGCGTGGTGGAGGAGGAGGCCCCCTGCCGCTTCACCTCCAGCGTGCAGCTCGCGCCCTCGGCGAGGTCGTCCACGTCAACCGTGACCGAGAACTCCCCGGTCCCCCACGCGAACGTGTGTGCTAGTGTCGCGACTGCTGATTGTTGAGGTGGGGGAGGTCATGAGCAGTTGCCCGGCTGAAAACTACGCGTTCTGTCGCGTCCAGTCAACCGCGCCCGGTTGTTCCAGCGCGGTGACGTACACCCGGCGGATGAGCCGGGAGCCGTCGCAGTCGTCGTCCACCTCGTTGGTCACGTCCTCGGCGGCGGCGGG